>CAYTDR010000061.1:0-15529 GCA_964436185.1 uncultured Candidatus Obscuribacterales bacterium
TGAAAGTCGCCGCGAAGTACTCAGCAAACCAGGGAGCGGTCTGGCAAGAAGTAGACAGGCTGCAAGGAAAGTATATAGCCAAGGCTAAACCAATCAGTTCAGGCAGCTTCTCTAGCAGAGGGGCGGGCTATTCAGCAGCAGTCCGCTCCACCGAGTCCCCGACCAGTCTCGAACTGACACTCGAATCGAAAGCTGTGAAAGGCCTTTCCGCCAACTATGTGAAAGATCTAAATGCCATCACGAAAGACAAATCGGACACTATTGGATATGCGTTTGCCGTCAATGGGAAACTAAACAGCATCGATCTCTACAATAGCCATAATCTATTTTCACAACTATGGCCGAAGCTGCTTACTGCATCTGCACAAGAGGCTGCCGCTGAGAACGAAAATGGCAAGAAATTCGAGGCACCTTCGGCAAATACCGTCCTCACATATTTTCAGAAACCACCCGAAGGGTCTGAGCAAAAAGTCCAGCTGGGGGCGGACAATACAGCATTGAAGAAGGAGTCAAGCAAGGCATATTACTCCGAGTCACGCGTCGCAGCTCCGCCGAAACAAGGACAACGAGCAAGTGACAGCTGGATCCATAAAAACTTCTTGACGAAAGACTGAAAACTATTTGAAAATTTCGATCATCGGACGAAAACGAGTGGTTCTGTCGATCGTACAATGAGGTAGCGACTTCTTGAGAGAGGCAACGCCACCATCGGTGATGAGCGGACAGTCGCGCAGCGTTAGAGTAGCGAGATTCTTCATGGTACCCAGCCGCCTGAGTCCGGCATCCGATATGGGGTTTCTGTCCAGTTGGAGTTCGCTAATCTGGTTTAGACGCGCGACTAGTTTCAGGTCCTCATCATCTATTTCGCACCGGGCCAGAACCAGGGCGACTACGGAACTCATTTTGCGGAGATTCTCTAGACCTTTGGTGCTGATATTGGTACCGGATATGTCCAGAATCCGAATCGAATGAGACGCTGAAAGCGGTTCGAAGCACAAGCCCTTGATGCCCGTGTCCGATAGGTTCAAGTCTAATAGGCTCTTCACTTTTGCTAAACGACCGACACCGTCATCGGTGACCAACGTAGCGTCTAACCGAAGCGTTCTCAACTTCTGAAGGTCGAGCAGGGCATCGATACCTGCGTCTGTCACTCCAGTCGCTCCGAGGTTGACGGCCGTTAAGGATTTAATCTTACCGATGTGTTTCGTACCTGCATCAGTGATTCTGGTTGCGAACAGATCAAGTGTGCTCAGTTCGAGAGGTTCTAAGTGCTTGAGCCATTCATCTTTGACGTTGCTTTGCTCGATGGTCAGCTTTTTCAACCAGGACATCTGACCAATCCATTCAAGGCACTTTTCGCTTAGGTCGAATTGAGTGTAATCCAGCACCATCTTTTTCGGACGATGCCTCAGATCTGCCTGGATTGCGCGCTCGTACTCCGTTATGTCCTTGCTCCAGTGCACTGCCTCGGAGTATCCCACCTTGGTTTTCCGCACTGCTTTAACGTGATCTTCAGATTGATTTATCATATTGTTGACGATAAGGACTGTCGCTACGGTTACGACAATACCAATCACCAGAATGACGACGACGAGCACGTCCACGCGTCCTACAGACAATCTGGTCGAAGAGTATCGTGCTCGCCTCACCTGAGAAACTGTGTGATGTGATCGTGATATCAAATCAAACAAACCCGCAAAAACATTGATGGTACCACTTTCAATCAAGCCATTTTGTTTCACGAGTTCTGCATAGTGTTTTCGGAAGTCTGCATCACACTACTCAAATCCCAATGATTGCAGTCCCACGTTGGCTGGTAAGACTAGTATTCCACATCTCGAAAAGATTGAAGATGTTCGATTGGCGTGGCGAGAGGATGAAGCGGATGAAAATCAGCATTCTTTTAGCTGCGCGTAAGCGGGAAAGAAACCATGAACTTCGTTCCCTTTCGCTCCTCGCTCGACACGGAGATAGTTCCATCGAGGCTCTCCGCAGTCGCCTTGACGATTGCCAGTCCTAACCCGGCCCCGCCATCAGTGCGGGCACGGGTCTGATCGACTCGATAGAATCGCTCAAAAATGTGGGGAAGTGACTCGGATGGAATGCCGATTCCGGTATCAGCGACTGTCAGGCAGGCGCAACCAGCATCAACTGCTAGTTTTATGGAGATGGTGCCGCCTTCGTCTGTGTACCTGATGGCGTTTTGGAGAAGGTTGATGAGCAGATGCTCGATTGCGGCCTTGTCTCCTTTTATAACTGCCGCCTCCGTTCGACACTCTACTTGGAGCTTCTTCTCGAAAAAAAGCTCCTTAAAATTGCTCACCGTTTCATCAATGATCTCATCTAACTGCAGAGTCTTCCGTTCTCTCGTCAGCTCTGCTGTTTCCAGCTTGGCTAACAGCGTCATGTCTTTGACGAGCTTGGACATGCGCTCTGTTGTTCTGCTAATAGTCTCCACTCGCTCCTCTGCCTCGGGAAGCCCGGCGACATCCAGCGAGAGATTGTCCGACGAAGCTCGAATAATTGCCAGAGGTGTGCCAAGCTCGTGACTAGAATCCGCGAGAAACTGACGCAGAGTGGCCAGAGTTTGATCGATAGGGCGAACCGCCCAGCGGGCAAAAAACGAGCCGGTTATACATAACGCGAGCAGAAGTGCCGGTGCTAGAAACAGAACCGATTCGAGATAATTATAAATCGCCAGATCTCGTTGTCCGGTGGAGACTTGAAGTTGCAAGAACCCACCTGCTGATTGCGACTGACGCCCGGAAGAGGGAATGGGAAACGATTTCGAACGATACTGCCTGTTCCCATCTCCAACCACGTCCAGCGTGCCGCTCTTCAGCACTGGCGCACCAGCATCTCCCACGGTCTGCAGAAGTTCACCGCTCGTATTGAAAACCTGAATGCTGACATGCTGATGGAATTTGACTTGTTGCATGTTCAAGAACGGCTTACCGTCGATGAAAGTCACACGACTAAGAGCATCAGTCGCTAGTGTGCTGACCTCCTCATCCAGCGCAGCAGTCATGCGAAGCCAAAAGCGTAGGACTGAACACCCGCTCGTGACCAAATAAACAATGAATGTGAGCAGAATGAATAGTGCTGTAAGACGCAATCTGACGCGATCGAGCATCACTTCGCCTCGAATCGATATCCGCTACCTCGAATGGTCGAGATAATCTCTTGCTCCCCGAGCTTCCTTCGTAAGGTCTTAATGTAGGTGCGAATGGAATCGGGCGAGATCAAGCTGTCGGAATCCCAGACGCGGGTAATCAATGCCTCCGCATCAAAAACCTGGTTAGGATGTCGCATAAAGAACTCCAGGAGACTGAATTCGCGAGGCTCGAGATGTACCTCTCGTCCATCTACCGACACTCTGCGTGAGCGAGGCTCGAGTGTTATGCTGCCATATCGAAGAGTATTTTCTGCCTGCTGCTCTCCGACGCGCCTGAGAAGCGCTCTGATTCGCGCCGACAACTCACGCAGTCCGAACGGTTTAACCAGATAGTCGTCCGCCCCGCAATCAAGACCTGTCTCTTTGTCATCCTCTTCGGACTTCGCGGTCAGTAGAAGCACCGGACTCCGTCCACCGCTCGCTCTGTACCTCTTGCACAATTCAAGGCCACTGTGACCGGGAAGCATCCAGTCCAAGAGAATGACATCGTAGTCATACGCCTTCAACATTGCCAGCGCATCCACACCGTCACTCGCCGTTTCGACCAGATAATTTTCCCGTGAGAGCCAGCTAGACACCTGCTTCAGCAGATCGGGCTCGTCTTCCACAAGAAGGATCTTACTCATTTTTCCTGCTCTATAAGTGGGTCATATGCGGCGGCGCATTCGAATCTCGTAAAAAGAATACCTTGTTTTTGCATTCAGAGATTACGTTTGGGCTGCGGGTTTCCGAATTCGTCGGTTTGGTTCGGTTCGGTCGACTTGAACCTACGACAAAACTCGTCAGGTGGCATGAAATTTTTCGAAGCTCCGCTTGGAATCAGAGGATTAGTCGTTTCTCCGTCCTCTGAATAGAGCCCAATATCTCGCCAGTGTTTATGCCGGTTTGCAACTGCCAGCAAATGGCGTGGCACAAAGAGTGCAAATACTCTACGGTTTCGCAAAGACATCTGAAATCTGGTAGGCGGCGATTCCGAAGGCGACAGCGACGTTAAGCGACTCCTTCATTCCTCTCATGGGCAAATGGCAGATTACATCGCAGACATCGATCACCTGCCGAGAAAGACCACTCACTTCGTTGCCAACCACCACGGACAGTGGCTTGTGCAGCTCTGATTGTACCAGGTAGTCACGAAGGAGAACACTTTGACTGGTGCATTCCAGCCCTATAACGTAGACACCCTTTGCTCTGAGAGTTCGAACTACCGCCAACGAATTGATCGCATATTCCCAGGAAACAGTGTTTTCCGCGCCCAAACTCACTTTTTCAATCTCGCGTCGTGGGGGAGAGCCGGTAATTCCACAGAGATATACATGGTCGAATCCGGCACCATCGGAGGTGCGAAACATCGAACCTACATTCCACAGGCTACGAACGTCCTCAACGACAACAGACATTTCTGGCAAGTAGGAATCATCCCGGACGGGACCACCATATGTAGTATTATTGAAAACTTTCTTCCTGTACTCTTTCTCAATTATCGCCATCGCTTCCGTTGTCCGGAAATCCGCATGCAGCCCACAGCGAACACAGGACACTCGATAATGACCTCTCTTATCCGCTTGAGCGGATTCGAGATCTAGTTCGAACCTGTTGCCGCATACCGGCTCTGGACAGATAACAATCATTGCGCTCCTGCCGTGACGGGTGACGGGCTTCTCTACGCGGTAACCAGCTCCTCAACTTCTTCCAGCATGTTCTCTCGTTTGAACCTGTGCCCGATGGAATCAGCCGCAACAATGGCATCTACAATGAGTTCCGGTGTTACGTCAAATGGCTCATTGTGAGCCGTTTCACCTGGCGCGACGGCGCGTTCTGCTACCCGGAGAAGGGCTGAACGATCGCGCACGTCCACACCGATTTCATCGAGAGTAATCGGCAACCCAACGCTAGAGCTATACTCCAGCACCTCCGAAATTTCATCCGTGTTCTGGCCCTCAGCAATGAGCTGCACCAGGAGCCCGAAAGCAACCTTCTCACCATGAAGATATTTATGGGTGCCGCGAACGGTAGTCAGCCCGTTGTGCACAGAGTGCGCAATCGCCAATCCACCAGACTCGAAACCGAGCCCGGACAAAAGCGTGTTCGCCTCGATTATGCGTTCTAATGCCGGCGTGACAGCGCAAGATTTAACTGCGTCAATCGCCTGAAGACTGTCAGCCAATAACGTTTCATAGCAAAGGTCCGCAAGCGCCAGCGCCGTGATTGTACTGGCACCGCCAACTTGATTCTTCTTGCGGGCATCAGCGCACGTCCGCGCCTCGAACATGGTTGCCAGCGCATCACCCATTCCGGCGACCAGGAACCTTGCTGGTGCCCTCGATACGATACTAGAATCGACAAGAACCAGATCGGGGTTTCGGCGATAGAACAGAAACTCCTGAAACTCGCCGTCTTCAGTGTATACAACAGAAAGAGCACTGCACGGAGCATCACTGGATGCCAGGGTAGGGCAATTGACTACCGGCACGTTAACCTTCCCGGCCACGGCACGGGCAGTGTCGAGAACCTTTCCTCCACCCGCTCCAATAACAAGGTCGGCTTTCGTATTCTTGGCCAGTTCGACCAGACGGTTGATCTCTCGATGGCAGCACTCACCGGTGAATTCGACGACGAAATACTCGATGTTGGCTTTGGAGAATGATTCCTTCCAGGTGCTTTCGAGCAGTGCGTGCGCAGTTTGGCTGGCTACGATCAGGGCAATCTTACCGAGTTCCATTTTCTTGATCTCTTCGCCTATGAACTTGGTGGCATCACGACCTTGAACATACCTGGCGGGTGAACAAAAAATCGATAACATCTATTTTCTCCAAAACTCAGAATTACCGTGCCAACAGATCTACAAGCCCCTAAGGCAAGCTTTTCAGAACACGACCTATCTTGTCGCATTCCTAATCAAACGAACACATTGTAGCGCCGTTTTGATGCCCTGGTAAGGCTTATAAAAACGCTGCCGTCCCTTCGGCACGAACCTTCGACAAGTTCAATTGGAACCCCGCCCGCATCGCCTTCACGGATTAAACGAGAATAAGAACGTGGTGACGAAATTGAAGCCCGCATGGCCGATCATCGTGGTAGTGGTGTTGGTGTATTTCCTGACGATGCCCATCACGACCGACCAGAGCGCAACCTGAATGATAAATACGGGAGCGTGAGAAAACTGCGCGTGCAGCACTCCATGCAAGATTGCCGCGGGAACTATGCCCAGCGCCGGTTGCAACGCACCACGAATAAGAGTTTCTTCTCCAACTCCAGCAAAAATCGCCGTGGCAAGCGCAAGAATGATAGACATTCCAAACTCTCCACCGGCGGCAAAGGTTCCAGCATTGTACGAAGAAAGCTTGGATGCCAGGTCTTGCCCTTGCAGCGGATGCGTATACAGCGACCAGACGAGATCGTATACGAAGCTAAAAATGATTAAGGACAGCCCAATTGCGACATGCGCTGGCTTCGGTTTCACCCATCCCAAGCGGTCAAACGCTTCCTTCCAATTTCGGGTGACAAATATCCCCACCCCGCAAAAGCTCACCATCACCAGTCCCAGTCCGTTGTAGGAAAAGAGCTGCATTAGGGAGACAGGAAGCGGAATAGGCATGGAAGGAAACTCGAAGTTCAACGGACTCACAACATGCAGAAAGTAAGCCATTGTCGTGATGTACACGAAGAAACCGACCATATGAGGGATCGATTGAGGTATGAAAACCTGCTCCGCTACGATTGCTTTGCCAGGATTTATCTTATGAAATATAGGCCCTGTCAGCCATTTAAGAGAGGCGATGCCATCGACCACCGTAAAGACGATAGACATGACTTTGCGAATAGGTATAAGCAGGAGCAAGCCTGTAGTGATGCAGGTTGCTGATAAAACGGCGTTGGCCCAGTCGCCTCCAAGGTTTTCACCAGAGAGGAGAGTCATACCTTCGCAGAGGAAGAAGAGTCCGATAACAACTCGTACTACCCACTCCAACCATTTGTGTTTGCGGGCTCCATGCCCCATCAGCGCGAAGACTGACCAGAAAAAGACTAGAAGGAAGTCGAGCAAGTTGCATCTCCGATATACGATACTAAAATAATGGGGTTCTTACTATTTTTAATGTCAGACGACCATGGTATGATATTGTCAAGATTCAGCAGTCCGGGTACATTCCATAATATTGAATTTGTGCCATTTTTGCCCGGCTAATACACCTGAAGTTCGGAGGTGAAAACACTAGATGAAAAAACGGTTACTCGTATCAGCGATGCTAGCAAGTGTCCTGGGACTTGGAATTTTTGCCACGTCCTCATTCGCTAGCGGACCAGTTATTCTGGGACCGACGACTGCACCAGCAGTTCCGGTGACCCCAGCAGTACAAGCTTCGCCAATCAAGCTCAAACTTGTGTCGACTTATAGATCGGTTCGTGCGTTCTGGCTATCCAGAGCGATAGTTCGCTGAGATAAGACGACAACTAACCTTCGGACTTGTAATACAGGTCACCCTTTTGGGTGGCCTTTGTTTTTTGTGAAACTAAATCTGATACCGGCTTACAACAATCGCCGGATTGGTCCTGTGGACGGGTCGTAGCATAGCTCACCATCTGGATTTTCACGAATCTAAGAAAAGTTGTGATCTTGCACTGAGTGCCTGATAAACTTTTTGGCGCAAAAAGTTTTTTTGATCCAAACCTACAAAATAAGCGCCTTTTGTGCTAAATCTGCTCCCAGGACCCCGCGCCATCTTTTAGAGACTGGCTAGACTGTCAGGGTATTCTTCTTTGCTCGCCCTCAAACCGACCCGTTGAGAGGCTTGCGGAGCGGAACCGTTAATTTTTTCTGTAACTGAACTGATTGGTACTGCGACCAACGAAGAGTAAAATAAGCTCAATCCACTCCTTTGCAGGCGAGGTAAGAAGTTTGACTAAGGCAAGAAAAGAGCTCGCCAAACAGCTTGCGATTACGCTGCTTTGCCTTCTCGCAATCATCCAGGTCGGACGCTCGATTCAAGAGAGCCTTGGTCGTCAGATGTTTCTGCATAAGCAAACCATTGCTCTAAAAGCCGGACAAGCACAGGCAGAAGAGATCAACAAGGAATTGAGGGACGGATTGACCAGCTATCGCTCGAATACTGGAATTGAACGTCTTGCAAGAGAACGTCTAAATCTCGCCGCACCCGACGAAGTTCTCGTCCGGATTGCGAAATAGGTATTTGCATTAGGATTCGGTACTGAGATGCTCTCACTGTTCGTGCGGGCCGTAGTGATGTCCTTGCAAGGAGCGTATCACCACTTTTGGTGGCGTTCGCCATGCAGCATCTCGGGATGGTCAGCGAGGTGGTCCATTGGCCTTGCAAGAGCCGGATACGCCTCCCGCTCAGCTCGATAAGGCTACCTTCGTCCAATAGTTTCGATGAGTCCGCCAGCATTCGTCTCTTGGTCGCGCACGAGGCGCCCCAAGCCAACAGCCTGCCATGCAAGTTCTGTCCTGCAAATGCAGCGATTCTGGTTGCGCAATTGGTGCGATCTAGTTTTGCTGGCTATACGATAGCGCTGACTTTGCCACCACCAGTGGCGACATCGGCTTGGCTATCCAGCTCCTGAATGATCTTGTCCACTTGCGCGTTGAAGTCTGCGGCAATCTTGTTGACCCGCTCCGTAGACGTTCCTTCGAAGTATAGCCGAATCAATGGTTCTGTTCCGCTCGGGCGGATAAGTAGCCAGGTATAGTTATCGAAGTGCAGCTTGAGACCATCTGCTCTGCTCACTCGGATAATTTTCTCGCCGCCCAGCGACTCGAACGGCTGCGACACCAGACGCTCCATTAAACCTTTTTGTGTGCGCATCGTCAGCTGCAGATCCGCACGCAAGAACTCCAGCTTCATGCCGACTTCGGCTTGAAGTTCATCCCAGATCTGCGAAAGTGGTTTGGCTTCGTAGGCCATCATTTCGACGACTAGAAGATTGGCAAGAATTCCGTCTTTCTCCGGAATATGTCCTTTAACGGACATTCCACCGGATTCCTCTCCGCCAATGAGGATGTCACCCTTTCTCATCTCTTCGCCGATGAACTTGAATCCAACCGGCGTTTCGATAATTTCCAGGTTGTATATCTCGGCCAGTCGATCGAGCAGATGTGTGGTGGCGACTGTGCGTACAATTGCGCCTTTCTGTCCGCGGTTCTTCACCATGTGTCTAGTCAACAGGCACAGCAGTTGGTTGGGCGACAAATAGTTACCGTGTTCGTCTATTACGGCGAATCGATCGGCATCACCATCGGTGGCAAGGCCAACATCGAGCTTGTCGGTTCTAATGGTTCCCATCAGATCCCTGAGGAATTTTTTCTTCGGCTCAGGCATTCCACCGCCGAACAGAGGATCGCGCCAATCATGGAGCACTTTTACAGAGACTCCCCACTGTTTCAAAATATGGTCCAGGTAACCGCGGCTGGTACTATACAAAGCATCGTATCCAACCTTGAGTCCCGAATTTCCGATTCGTTTCAGATCGACGAATTCTGCAATTGCCCCTAAATACGGTGGCTGTGGATCGAAGTGCTTCACTTCATCTCTGGATAGCGGAATATTCTCTGGAGCGTCTTTCAAGTGTGAGACGATTTTGGCGGTCACATCATCGGTAGCGGGACCGGCATACTCCGGTATATATTTGATGCCACAGTACTCAGGTGGATTGTGGCTGGCCGTGAACTGCAGAGCACCAGCAGTAGGTTCATGCTGAGTTGCCCAGGCGATACAAGGAGTTGGCACGTCGCGACTGGAAACCTTGACAGGCACTCCCATGTGCATAAGCACCTTGGCGGCTCTCTCCGCGAACTGATCGGCCATAAAGCGCGTGTCATATCCGATTAACAAAGGCACCCGAACACCGGTACGATCGTGGTAGTTCTCCTTGACATAAAGGCCCACCGCATAGGCGACACGCTCGACATTGGAGAAGGTGAAATCATCTGCGATTATGGCTCTCCAGCCATCTGTACCGAATTTGATTATCTCTGTCATCTAATAACGTGCTCCCTTTAGTAATCCAATAATCAAAATACCAAACTTCCCAGGCGGCAAGCCAGATGCGAGCTATCACAAACAGGAGAGATACTGGGACACATACTGATTAACGGAGTCCCAGGCAGTTCCAGCCTGTCTCAGGCCCACCCATTCTGCGTCAATCTCTTTAGCGCCAGGCGGCCAGATGCGCGAAGGTCTCAGCCCTTGCAGCTCCTCGTCTCCGTCGAACTGTATCACAGATCCGTCTCGCCCGTAGAATCTGAATTTGCTCTCTAAATTGTCTGAGAGCCAATCGCCATACCGACGATACTCTTCTTTCAGGCGTTGAAAACGCGTCGCCATTCTAAAACCGTCGGCGGTAAGCAAAGCGGTAAGACTGTTCCAAGATCCGCCTGTATCCTGCAAAATTCTTCTCTCGACGTGCACTTCTCGCACCAGATCAAAGCTCCAAAACTGTCCGTCGAATCTGCGAATACACAAACAACCTCGCGCATCGACTGACATCGATTCGCCCTGAGCCCGCACCCGGCCTGAGCTGTCATGGACCGTCACTCCATGTTTATCCTTGTGCCCCTGAGAATGGATGTTACCGAACATGTCAGTGCGTGTGAATCGCACCAGGTCACCATGCTGGTCGTAGCCGAGCGTGATGAGAACGCCCATGGCACCTCTGACTTCCTTAACACGACCGATCGGGCTCTTCACGACGTATGCGCCGTTTGGATATATCTCTCGCCTCGTGCCATCCTTGAGTGGAACTACCCTTGGCTTGCATTCCAACGCTCGCGAGCCACACATGCGCGAAACATTACGAGCCAGCGTCGTCACAGGCAAATCAGCACTCGAATGTACTTCGCCTGCTGACTTCAAGCGGGACAACAATGCAAGGGGATCTTCCGAGCTTCGCGAATTGATCTCGACGATGGACGACTCACCCAGCCGGCATGTCTCCGTGTCCTCAGATTCATCATCGGTAAACCAGCTCTCGAGCAACCCGGCGGCATACTCCAGAAACTTCATTTGTTCATCCGACTCAGGCTCATTTGAACTGTTCGGATGCGGTTCCTGCACACAAATTTGACTGGTGCGCAAGGGTTTGGAAGACTGCGTCTGACCACCAAGGATGGCCTGCGGTTGCCGGGAAGCACTACTGGCCAGGTAATTCAAAAATCGTCTGTAATCGGCACCCGCAGGTGTAGACGCCACAGAGTTGAACACACGAACCTTGTGGCGCGGTAAATCCCCTGAGACCAAAGACATCTCTGTGAACACTCCTCAACTCTTCCGAGCTGATCGCGCCTTGTCTCTGCCTTCCAAGACAGCGTTACAATATTAACACTTGTCCGATAGTTTTGATATCAGGTTACGTCAGTCGGTAACCAACCTCTGACTTGCAGAGATTCTGCCATCCGAACGCCAGTAGTGCGCTCATCGAACATGGCAACAGCGAATTGACCCATGGTGATCTTGTTGGTTGTTAGCAAGAATTCAGCCAATCGCAACGACTGAAGCTGCGGTTCAGTCACATAACCTGCCTGAAGAACTAAATCGACGAGCGGTATATCGCGATAAAGCGACATCTGGTTTTTCAGCGCCTGCACCTCTGCTGGTCCGATGAACTGAGATTCTTTCATCAGTTCGATCAGCATTGGAAGTTTTTCTTCCAACGGCTGCGTGACCACCATCTGCGCTGGGTGCGGCTCGATAACTTGTTGCTCGGCCGAATCGATCAGCTCCAGAGTGCCATCTTCGGGAATGCAGTGGTTCTGGACCAGCCAACCTCTTGACACGATCAAGTCATGGGATAAGCGCAGTCGTGGCTTTCTCAGTATGAAACCGGAATTGAGCAGGAAGAAGAACTCATCCAGATGTTCTTTTGGATTTTTGTTCTCTCGCAAAAACTTTTTCAGGGTTTTGAAATAAGCGGCCAGAACGGTACTGGGATTCACATCGCACTCGATGCGCAGATACTCATAATAATTGGCCGGTTGCTCGACTTCGTGACTCTTGGGAGCCGGGAGCAAGTCAGGAAAAAGCTGATAAAGCTCCTGACAAGCCTTTACCATGCCGACAACGTCTTGCTTGCCACGATTGTCGCCAGCCCAACTTTGTCTTAGAGCGGCACACAGAATCTGGCTCTCAAGCTCAATCCGATTGGCACCACCTGAATTAGCCATTGCTTCCCACTAAGGTCCCCCAATCAACTCTTTTCAAGCTCGAATGTGAGCTCCGTATGCCCGACCCTGATCTTGTCACCTGGTGACAGAACTTGCCGCTTCACAACTGGATGACCGTTCAAAAGAGTGCCGTTGGTAGAACCAAGATCCTCAATCCAAAAGTCTCCCTCTTCATATGTTATCCAGGCATGGTGTCTTGAGGCAAATGTATCATCTGCCACAACGACTTGGTTGGACGGGTCCCTGCCAATTTTTATCTTTGGACTTTTCAGGGGGATCTTCTGACCGGTCTTCTGCACGATTACGTTAACTGCGGCGGGCAAGCTCTCGTCGCGGTTCTCTTCAGATTTAAGATAGTCGCTTTGCAGGCTCTTAAGGTCGAGATCCGTTACCGTCGCGCAATAAACACAACGCTCTCCTTCCGGCGTCGGACGTCCGCAACTGGGACATGGTTCGGTATCGGTACTGATATTTTCTGCCATCACGCAATTCTACGCCTTAGGAAATAAAAACTGAGCCCATTATACGAGACAGACATAATCGAGCGGACGCTTTGCTTCCCAACTCTAAACTTGTAATTACCATTGTCGACATCTTTCCCTTAAGCCCCGGTCTTATCGTCGGTATCAGTCGAGAATCCACCGAAAAGTTCAATGCCAATCATCTTTAGAACCTCTGGATTATCGCCATAAATTCTTCTGATGGTTGCGATGTCATCAGAGTTGGCGCGTGCAAGAAAGGCCCGTAGCGCCTGTAAACGCTCCGGGCTGATACCTCTCTCGACAAAATCGACGCGTGGATTTTCCGGTCCACCCGGTTTGTTACGTCTCTCGTCCGTCCGCTCGACCTTAGGTAGCGGATAGTCAGGTGGATCTGGAGGAGGGTTAGAGTTTCGGTTGTCTGAGTTCACGGGGGTCCAGTTCTGAAAACAGCCTCACAATAAGGCTCGAACCGGCTCGGGCGGTTGGCCTCTAGACCATTCTACCCACTCCCCTGGCGACTTTTAACAACAGAAAATAATGGTCGAAAATCTTTCGTTCTTTGCCGGCAACACCATGAAAAGTGGTGTCGATAATATTTCACCCAAGAACAAATAATTCCTGGACGATCATTCTGCATCCTAACGTCTCAAGAAGCGGTGGCCACACCCGCCTCAGTCTTGACTGATTCTTTTAGCCTGTCTTCAAGCTTCTTTGTTCTAAAACAATAGCTGCAATAAACGGGTCTGTAACCCTTCGGCTGGAACGGTACTCGGGTTGGTGCGCCGCATTCTGCACAACTCACCTCTGCCGTCTTTTTAGGATCATCTCCACTACGCATCACTCGAGTCAAAATTCTGCAATTCGGACATCTTTTTGGTTCGTTAACCAGTCCTTTTTCGCTAAAAAACTCCTGCTCGCCTGCGGAAAAGACAAATTCCTTCGAACAATCTCGGCACTTCAATGTCTTATTCTGAAACACCATGGGGCAACCTTTAGTTCAATTGAGTATCCTGCAATACGCTCACGCCATGGGACTCTCGCACGAGTAAATTCAACTCGTGCATACTGTCAAAAATAGGGTTAACGTATAAAAGTAGCATTGCCATGCTACCACGCAAACAAGCGGCTTGGAGCCCAAAAGTTGCACGGTATAGGGTTACTGCCATAGAAATATAGCAATCACCGTAGCCGATCTCTTAATAACACTACGAATATTCCCCAATTTCCGTAGTCCGCGTTAGCCCCTGGTTATCAGCGAATCCACTGATTCGATCAGATTATTTCTTGTCTTTTGCAATTAAATTTGGGTGGCGAAGAGAAGGATTCCCATCCGTGTCGACGACCGGATACGCTGTACTCATCTGCCTGCACGCTTCCAGCACAGATCAACGGGCAAATAAGGCGCCCGCACTGGGGTTCCAAACTGTTTCCAACCGACTAAACCCTATATGGACTGCGTGAATATGCACTGGCAGCCAGAGACGCGCTCGTGTTTTTAAAATGCGCTGCAGAGGCAACCATGGCGGCATTGTCAGTGCAATATTTGAGCAGCGGCATGTAGACTCGCACATCGTCAGCTGTTTGGAATCGTCGGCGCAAATCATTGTTGGCCGCCACGCCTCCGGCGAGGACGACGGCTGGGGCATCGTGTTCGGCGCTGGCCGCTAGGGTTTTCCGAGTAAGCACACGGTTCACCGCGTCCTGAAATGAGGCTGCCAAATCGGCGACAGGTAAGGGTTTAGGTAGTTTTTCCACGGTTCGCAAAACCGCTGTCTTCAAGCCGCTGAAGCTAAAATCGTATCCGCTGACAGCTCCCTCGGGAAACTTGAAGGCACGGGCATTGCCTTCCCTTGATACTTGATCGATGGCGGGGCCACCTGGATATCCAAGACCCAATAGGCGCGCCACCTTGTCGTATGCCTCCCCTGCTGCATCGTCGAGGGTTTGGCCGAGTATTTGCCAGTCGTCAAAGTCTCGATACAACATGATTTGGGTGTGTCCGCCGCTGACAAGCAAGCAGACAAAAGGCGGGTTCAGATCCGTGTCGATATAATTTGCACAAACGTGAGAGAAGAGATGATCGACCGTAATCAGCGGCAAGTCCCACGACCAACTGAGCGCTTTGGCAGCAGAGATGCCGACAACGAGCGTTCCGATCAGTCCCGGACCGTTGGTGCAAGCAATGGCGGTCAGGTCCTTGGGTGTGAGCGAGCAACTTTCCAGAGTCTCGTCAATTAACCGATTAATGGTCTCAACGTGATGACGAGCAGCTACTTCCGGTACCACACCGCCGAACTCCTGATGAATGTCGGATTGAGAAACAAGAATTGAGGCGAGTACCTCTCTGCCATCGCGAACGATCGCACAAGCAGTTTCATCGCAACTAGTCTCCAAAGCCAAAACTACGCTCATTCCACAGCCTTCCTCACTGTTGTCCCGCAATAATCGTTTTGCTCAAACGCGCTCTACATCTGTATTTTATCGGTTCGCAGACAATTATATTGGGTACACGGCGATTGTGCTCTCCCTCGTGACTCGATTGTCACCCACAATATCAAAACCCTGATGATGACTGGATTTGTTGCATGTAAATCAGAGATCAATTAACCTAATAAGAAGGCCTACACCTATTGACAAGCATATACTTCTTGAGTACCATTGCAGCTACTGATCGCCCGTTTTTGTCTGCGTTCCACGCCA
>CAYTDR010000062.1:0-15384 GCA_964436185.1 uncultured Candidatus Obscuribacterales bacterium
CACATTGAGAGACTGAAAGATATACTGGTAGTAAGTCTTGGCAGAATTTCGAGGGGCGAGTTTTCGCCCCTCGCTCTGTCTTTAAAGAGCCGAAGCGATCGGCAGCCTAGTGTTCTACCGGACTGCGAAGCTCAACTGGACTGCCGCTTCTCATCGACTGAGCTATCGCATCCAGGACGCGCATCTGCCAAATTGCGTCTTCGAGATCGAACGGTACTCTCGTGTCGTTTAAAATAGCCTCGCTGAAGCGCTCGAACATCAAGACGTAGTGGTTGCAGTCAGGCAGCGTATGCGTCTCTTCATCGATCATGATTGTAGACTCGGGCATCGGTTGCCATGCTCGGGGAAAATAAATTCTTCCCTGCTCTCCTACGACTTCGACATCGGTGCGATACGGTAGGTGAAAACCACAATCGATATGGGCAACACCATCATCAAATTCGAGGACGCAGGACGAGTTCAAGTCAACGTCGTACTGGGAGAGGATCTTGCCTGTGGCAAAGACTCTCCGGGGCTCGCCCGAGAAATAGAAGCGCGCGCAACTGACCGGATAGCAGCCGACATCGAGCAGCGCTCCGCCTCCCATAGACTTATCAAATCTGATGTCCGGCTTGACCTCGCGCAAGTAGGTGAAAGCTGCTCGCATAAGGCGAACCTTCCCCAGAGCGCCTGAATCGATATACTCTTTCGCTTTGATGTGCTGCGGATGGAAGCGCCACATGAATGCTTCCATCACTTGTCGGTTGTTAGTTTTGGCTACGCGTTGAACATTGGCAATCTCCTCCGCGCAGGTGGTGAAGGGCTTCTCTGTCAGCACGTGCTTTCCATAAGAGAGAGCTCGCTCAGTCCAGTAAGAGTGCATGGAGTTGGGCAGTGGAATGTGTACGGCTTCAATCTCGTCATCAGCAAGTAGCGCCTCATAAGAAGAGTAAGATCGCGGGAAATCGAACTCTTTGGCGAACAGGTCCGCCCTGTCCGCGGTGCGACTGGCGACGCCAACAAGCTCTACATTGGCTGCTGCCTGCATGGCTGGAATGCTCCTTCTCCATGCGAAGTTAGAGCATCCGATCACTCCCCACTTAAGTCTTCTCATCTCTCTCCCTAACCGTTCTAAGAGGTAGTCAGAGAACGGCAGAGTCCTCTTGCCATTCTCTCGCTTGAACCGGAGTACGACTATATTCTAGCGGTTTGCCACGTCAAGAGTACGTTCAATTTGCCCTCTCTCGTGCTAAGTGAAAGAACTAAATTTGATCGTCAATTCGAGTTCAATTTCAACTAAAAATCGTCGATATGGCCTGTTAAGTTGAAGGAACAATCTCATCGTCTATCGACGTTCGATTTTCATCCATCCTTAAGGGACCCGACTGTCATGCCGAAAAACTCAAATCCAAAAGGTAGTGTCATGAAAATAAGGTTTGCAACAGCGAAGGTTCAGGCAATGGTACAAACGATCGAAATGCTCCTTTTGATCTGGGGCGCCGTCGGTCTAGTCGTTGCAACGATCTTCTCCTTGATTCTTTCAATAGCCGGGCTCAATCCGTCGGAAGCATTTCTTAGATCATTTGTCGGCTGTTTCATCATTTGTGTTTTCTTTTTCCCTGGAATGTGGCGCTTAAACTTGGCTCAGATCTGTCAGGCAGAAGGTCTGTGGGACGAAGCGGATAAAAAACAAGAGGACGACATCGATCCTTCAAACGAGAAGGAGCACTGATGGAATTAATTGAAAACATCTGATGTACCTGCCTGGTTTGCTTCAACGCCAACCAAGTAGGTTTCTGTCAATGCGAAGAAGTTGGGCCTGGTTCGGGCATGTATATGAAGATTAGGTCTCGGAGGGTTGGACAATGCACTCATTTGGAGAGGGCGTAAGAGCTCAGGTATTTGAGGTTATTGTTCGGCAGGCTATCGCGGGAGCACCTTGGCGTGAGATCTGTGCGGGCCCGATGGCGGTAAACAACATCAAACCTGAAGACGTGGAAATGGAGGTCTATCGCAGAACCCATCAGGGTAAAGAAGATTTGAGCGATGACCAGCGTCAGCTGCTCGAGGACTACTTTCAGGACTGGGAAGACACTATATTTTCCGGAAAGACTTCTTCGCGCGAAAAGGTTGAGGAGTCTGTTTACGCTTTTTATGATGCTCAGCAATGGCCGCGACCGACTGTGATTTTGTGTAAAAGCCCTATTCAAATGTACTTTTACATGTCCGCTCTCAAGCTTGATTCCCAGGAAGCTTCCAACCTGGTTGGAATGTTGAGTCTGCGACAGGATCCCGGTTTCGAGCAGTGCCTTCTAGATGATTTTAAGCGTCTTCCTGCGCAAGTCCATGATGGAGTGGGCAAGCCGTTGACAGCGGAATTCATTCGATTTCATAACCTGGAGCTGAGGCCTGCCGTCGACGAATCGATGAAGAATGCACTTGGCGATTCGCTTCACTCATATTTCTCATGGGGATTCCAGTTGGAAGTGAATAGCTTTTTGCAGCGGTTCGGACAGGCTATGATGTTAGCTCCTACAAGCATAGCCAGGCATGCTTTTCCGGATCAAGCGATTGATGAAAGATCATTATTCATGTTTGACGACCGACCTCCGGCGCTTAGAGAGCTCGTAGCCAGCATCACAGGGGTCTGGGAGTTACCGAAAGATCTTGCATATGATTTCGTCAGCAAGAACGTGTATAGCGAACTTTGGGACACTATGAATGCCAAGTATTCGCGGACATCTCGCGCACTGGTCGATTTGTGTAGGGTAGTTCCCTGGTTTTCAATCTTTGAAAATGTATGCTTCGCCGGAATGTTTCCGGAAAGCCTTGTTTTTGATGATCAGCTCAGGCTGAGCAATCGGAGTGGCCCTGCTATCGTTTTCAAGGACTCCTACTCAGTATTTTTCATCGACGGAGTGCTGGCGAACCGTAATTTTGTCCTGTACCCAGAGAAGTTGACGATCTCTGATATCGAGGAAGAACGGAACGCGGCCATGAGAAGGGCGATGATCGACATGTACGGCGCATCTCGATATATCACCGATTCCGGTGTGGAACTATTTCAGAAGGACGAGTGTGGTGAGCTGTATCGTAAGGAGCAACTCGACGACGAGGCCCTAGTTATGGTGCGCGTGATTAACTCGACGCCTGAGCCGGACGGTTCTTATCGCAGCTATTGGCTGCGAGTTCCTCCTCATGTAGACACCGCCCGTGAGGCAGTGGCATGGACATTCAACATGAACTCCATTGAATACAGACCGAGAGAAGAGACTTAAGTCCAATTTCTGCGAAGGTGCTGGACGAAGGCCGTTTGGTTGGAGTAATGTGCAAGTTGCTCTCTAGAAGTGCTAGTTTGATTACAATCAACTACTTACTATCGAGTTGTGCCCGGGCTGCAAGCCGGCATTGCTGCTTGACTAGCGGGTATTGATTTGAAGAGAGGCAACAGTAGAATTGGGTTTGGCATGATTTCACAAAAAAAATTTTTGATTTCGCTTCTTCTTTTTACGATCACCAATAATGGTGCAGCGTTCGCTCAATCGGACAAAGTCTACAAGTTCGATGGGAAAATGATCTCTAAGTCAGAGGTAGACGGCCTCGAGCTTTTCAAAGAAGGCGTGAAGATGCTCAAGGACAATGATAATCAGGGTGCAGTTGATAAGCTTACGCAGGCCAGAGAACTTTTCCCCACGTATGCTCCTATTCATCACAATCTTGGAATTGCGTACGCGAAGACGGGACAATCCGATCAGGCGATTGAGGAGCTGAAGAAATCAAGAAATCTAGACTCGACCATCGAGGCGACCTGGATGAGCCTGGCTGGAGTTTACCAGACCCAGGGGCGGCTGCCAGAAGCCGTCGCAGCATACAAGGAATTTTTGAAGAGATTCCCTAATCACAGTGACGCAAAGAAAATTGCCAGCCTGGCAGCCGGGCTGGAAAAAGAGGCAGCGACCGCCAACGCCAGTGTGTCGCAGTTCGCTGTCTCAGATAACGACTATTTGCATGAAGTGACGAGAGAAGGGGTGCTCAAATGGAAGCACAACAGAATGCCATTGCGGGTCTACATGGAGTCGGGAACAGGTGTGCAAGGATTCCAGGAACAATATGCAGCGCTCTTAAAGCAATCGTTTGAAGACTGGGCGAAAGCATCCAACGGGTTGGTCAGTTTCAATTTCGTCTCCTCACCTGGTGAGGCGGATATCAAATGTTCCTGGAGCAGTGATCCGACAAAGTTTAAAAACATTGCAGAAGCTGGAGAGACGCAGTTTGTCTCGAGCAAAAACGGCATCTTGAATGGATCGATAAAACTGCTGACGGTGCCACTGATGAAGGAGGTTCCGCTCACCGACAACAGGATGCGAACGTTCTGTCTCCATGAAGTCGGACACGCGTTGGGAATGGCCGGTCATACGACCAATCCTAAGGACACAATGTTTTTTTCGATGTCAGTGACGGACGAATGGCACGACCTGACTTCGCGTGATGCAAATACCTTAGTCCGACTCTACTCATTACCAGACTGATGGAGAGCCATAAATAGTCTCGCACTTAGCTGCCAGCTCAACGAAAGTTGCTTGCGCAGTGGATCTCCAACGGTGTGTTATTGGCAAGGATGCTGGTTGGATCTCGGAAACGTTGTTACAACAGCAAAATTCAAGATAGTATAAGAGTGTGAAGCCGCACGAGCTTACAGATTCCGTCAGTAAATCACACAATCATGGCTGAAGCTCACGACAAACATACGAGCAGTGAAGAGGGCGGTGGGCACGATCACCACTCCAATTTCAGGCGACAGAGCAGATCTCGTCTCTCTATCGTTCTCTCAATCACCATTGTATTCATGACTATTGAAGTGGTGGTCGGGCTTAAAACTGGTAGCCTGGCTTTGCTTGCAGATGCAGGACATATGCTCAGTGATATCGGTGGTATCACGCTTGCTCTCATTGCTCTGTGGTTCTCATCCAAACCTGCCAGTCCGGAAAAAACATTCGGATACTACAGAAGCGAGATTCTGGCTGGGTTTTTCAACTCCATCATTCTAATTGGAATCTCTTTGTTCATCTTCTATGAGGCTTATCAACGAATCGTTGACCCTCCGACAGTCGCTGCTGGTCCCGTTTTAGCAGTCGCTGTAGTCGGAATCGTGGTGAACCTGGTATCGCTGAAACTGCTTAAAAGCGACGCCGGTCAATCTATAAACGTGAAAGCTGCTTACTTCGAGATTCTTGCAGATTTGCTCGGCTTGCTGGGAGTGGTGGTATCCTCGGTGACAATTCTGCTCACCGGTTGGCAACTCATCGATCCGATCATCAGTGGTGTGATCGGTTTGTTGATCCTGCCTCGAACCTGGATTCTTCTTTCCGAGTGCACTCACATTCTGATGGAAGGTGCGCCCACGCATGTGAATACGAGCGAGTTGAGAGAGGCGTTGAGACAGGTGCCAGGGGTGGTCGATATACACGATCTGCATGTCTGGACAATCACGTCTGATCATCATGCCATGTCGGCTCATGTAGCGGTTGATAGCTCGGCACAACCACAGGAAGTTCTTGCTATGGTTGGTAATATTGCCAAGGAGAAGTTCGGACTAGATCACACCACGATTCAGGTCGAGCTGGTAAACCATCATGCAGATCCACGCGAACACTGTGGATAGGAATGGGGAGCGGTTTCTCTGCGAAATGAACTCATGGCAACCTGGGTTTTGAAGCAGCCTAATCGTGAAAAGTCTTAAAAACAGGAACGTTCGCGGGTTTTTCGCCTGGCGGTCTACAACAGTTAGGAAATTTAAATGTAAAGTGTCTGATTTGCAGTAGTAAGTCACGTCCCAAACCTTCAAAATGCAGAGAACCCGCTCTCGGGTTGTCAATTTAGAACGGAAAAAGGACTTGTCTGGATAGCTGAAGCGCAATGGGTCTTGCACTCCAAAATTAGCTTTGAAAGATCAGATCGACCGACTCCACTAAACACGGAAACACTCTTGTCAAAAGACAGCCCACTAAAACCAGCCAAACGAAAGACCCGCAACTTGCTGCGAATGAGGGTCGCTCCCATTGTCCTGTTGTCGCTCGTGATAGGCATTATCGTCATCAGTGTCTTGAAGTTCACTCATCCTGCCAATGATGTCCAGGCATCATCGATAACCAGCCAAATCTCCGAAGCCACCGGCCAGGCGATCAAGTCGGCACTGGATTCGGTGCCGGTGTTTCCGCGATTAAAGGAACCACTTAACGTTCTCGTCATGGGCGTAGACTGGAACGGCGAAGATGCAGAGCGCTACACCGGCACGCGCTCAGACACGATGATGCTGGTCAGTTTTGACCCGATCAGCAATCGGGTGAGCATCATCTCGATTCCGCGTGACTCGAGAGTGGAAGTTCGCGGTAAAGCAGATAAAATCAATCAGGCACATGCACTCGGTGGTCCGGGCATGGCGATGGAAGTTGTCTCGTCGAACTTCAATGTTCCAGTGGAACACTATGTGCTCGTCGACACGGCAGGTTTGAGGAAGATTTTCGAACTGCTCGGTCCGGTAGAGGTGTGCGTTGAAAAAGAAATGCACTACCACGATCATGCCGGCAATCTGTCCATCGATTTGATGCCCGGAAAACAACTTTTGAATCCGCAGCAGTTGGAAGGTTATGTGAGATTCCGCCGTGACGCTCGCGCAGACGTTGGACGCATGGAGCGGCAGCAATGGTTGATTCGTCAGGCAACACAGAAATTGAAGGATCCCGCCGTTCTGATGAACGCTCCGAAGATGTTGTCCATTGGCTATGAGAGCGTCAAGACTGATCTTTCCCTCGATCAAATTACTGCTGTCTTGTCGTTCGTCAAAGATCTCAGTCCGGAAGAAGTGGTGACTGCCACTTTGCCTGGTCAAGGTGAAACCATAGATGGTGTCGCCTATTATGTTCTCAATCCTGATGGCACAGCAGAAATTTTCAATCGGCTCTGTAATACCAGCGAGCTGGCAGAGAACACGACAGCCGAGAATCCGATAGACAAAGCACGAGTTCGCCTCTCTATTAAGTATCCTCCCGAGACGGAAGCTTACGCCAAAGATTTTGAGCATCTTCTGTCTGAGAAGGGGTGGAAAGTGCGTCACTTGATCCCCTCCACTCAGGAAGAATGTAATCATGCTCAGCTCGCGGTCAATTCGCCAAGAGTTTCAGGAGGCGTGGTAGCGCTTTTGCGGCAAGACCTTCCAGCCGTTTCGAAATGGCCGGCAACGATGAACTACGGACCGTTCGGCGGAGACTTGATTCTCGTCTTGCCCGTTGATCGCGGTCTTTCTTCCTGGCAGTCGCAGTATAAGGCTCAGTTAG
This sequence comes from uncultured Candidatus Obscuribacterales bacterium, assembly GCA_964436185.1. Classification (GTDB taxonomy): domain Bacteria; phylum Cyanobacteriota; class Vampirovibrionia; order Obscuribacterales; family Obscuribacteraceae; genus CAYTDR01. The sequence goes on from CAYTDR010000062.1 coordinate 7,314, forward strand.
AAGAGCGTTTCGCACCACCTATGAGTCAATAGGCAAAAAGCGCGAAGCTAGTGATATTCAGCAGCTTCGGCTCTCCTCCTATTAAAGAGATGGGATTTCGTTCTGATCAGTGAAACTCGCCCGTGCTGCGCGTTTCAGCCTGTGGGACGCAGATTGGAACTATGAACAGCCAAATTCGGGCTGCATTTTTACTCAAATCCGGCAGATCGGTGATTGCTCGAATCCCCGACAGAATGGGCACTATACGGTCCTGACAAGTCTTGGACATGGCTGATGGGAATTCTACGAATAGGAGGGGAAGTTCCCCAATTGTTGTTCGTGCCTCACAGGACATACACTTTCAGCACACCGACCCGAGAGCGTTCACCCCAAGAGGCAGCATTAAAAATGAGTATGTTTCGAAACCCTAACGATGAAGACAAACTGTGTCAGGTGCTCAAAGCCTACGTGGAAGAGTGGGGCCCAGAGAACGTAATAGTCTCCGTTCCCAGCCACTGGAGCGAGTACTCAACCAACAGTCTTGGCCGAGTAAGACTTGAGTTCGCCACTGAAAACACAGTATCGATCAGAGTCGAATACGACTTTGTCCGTTTAACCTACGACGTTGCTTTGCAAGTCGCATAAAGATTTTTCCTCAGTTCTCCTCAACTTTCCTCCCAATTTAGAAGAAGCTCCTAAAGGGCTTCTTTTAAGCTTTGGGAGCTGTGCGACAATAGAAATAGAATAATTGTCTTGCTTCCTTGGTGCCCTCCATTGTTTGTTCTGCTAAAACACTTCAACGAACCTCGAATTGAACGACTCAGTGACCTGAGCTCCCGTACCTATCAGCGTGCCGGCGAGCTGCGCGCCCAAGAGATTTGGGAGGCGAACTATCACGGTTATGAGGCTAACGCGCCCATGACTGAGTTGAAGCAGGAGATTGACGACATGTCGATCGATGAGTTGACCGAGCTATTGGCTGTCGTACTGATGACTAAGCACAAGGAAAGTCTTCAGGGAATGTCAGTCAAAGACGCCTTGAAGTGCTGTTTTATGTATATCGAAGAAAAGAAGCTCGATGTCACGGACCGTGCATGGTTCATGAGCAAATCTATGTCCAAATCCTACGCATACCTTTGTACGCTCGAACCCGAAGGAACTGTTTGCGATAAAGAAGAAGCTTAAGCCGGCGTGATAGCCAGGTCCAAACCGCCGAAAGACTGTCTGGTTACCGCGATGTCTTCTGAGTTGGCTAGCTCTTTCAGGGAGCGGCCTGTTGTTCTGGCTTGTGCCATCAATTCTGCGCATCGACGTGCGGTCATTTGCTTGGTGAGAAGAAGATGCGTCAGCGCACTGGCTCCGTCCAAGAGTATCGAATTGACGAGATTCAATCCTTCCAGTACATCGACGAGAGGTCTTCTCTGATCGAGACTCATCTCTAAACTATAGAGCAACTCGTCCAGTCCTAAGAGCTCCGAGCCGAGAAGCAGATTGCCCAGGGTTCGGTCTCGGTGAGAGATCTTGAGGCGATGCACAATCTCTGCTTCCGGTGAAACGGCACCGCTCTTGGTGCCCTGTTCGGCAAAGACTTGCTTGATTGTCTGTGTCAGGATTCTGTAGTCGAGCTGGTGATTGGAAACTGCCGACAAGCACTCCAGGAAGACTTTCAGGAGTGCCGAGCTGAGAACTTTCTTGCGCACAATGGTCAATCCCAGGCTCTGCCCGTTGGACAGAGTTTCACTTTTGATCTTGCGCAGTTGCTGATCGTTAATCACGCCCACATCTTCAAGTAGAATGGCGAGCGCGCTGTCGAAGAATGGCTCGCTGGGATGAAATCCCAGGTTCCACAGGGCGTCGTCGTACTCGACATAACTTTGGCAAGCGAAAGAAAGTGCTATGGCTGCGAATCTCTTATGTATAGTACCTGCGTTTGCAGAACGAGTAGCATGATCGATCGCTCTCAAGTCAGAGTATGTTAGACGACCTGCCAGCCGAAGAATCTCGCCTATCGATAATGATGATGTTTTGGTCAGCTCCAATGCTTCAAGCAGCGTCGCATCATCTACCAGTCCTGCAGCTCTGATCAGCCAGATTGATAGTGGTTCGTTGCTCGACAGACTTTCCAATTGAGAGATTCTCGCTTCGACGGTCTGGCGGGTAGGAAACGGTTTTTCTTCCAACGCGATTGGCACTATCTTGGGCGTAGTAGTAAAGTCGACTGTTTCAACCTCCAAAGTCTGCGTGTCGAAGATGCAGGCATATGGAGAGAAGATACTCGCCAGGTCGTATGGAGGAATGTAGTAAGGTGAATTGCCTGTTGCGGTCATTGCGTTTGGCGCCTTTCGGCCTGGCTTAATAAGGAGTAACTTGTCGATAAAGACAAACGGCAGTGTATCGACGCAGAAGGCGTTCGATTACTGGTGATACCAAATCAGGTGGCATTGCAGATCCTCGATAGATACTGCTTGCCAGCCAATGAGATTTGTGTCGAAGAAAAAATCTGGGGGGATTTTTAGATACTAAGATTCTAAGCGGTTAGGTTGGTTTGTCTTTGTTCAGCCCAGTAGAGTTTCAAAAAGAGAAGCATCGAAACTGTCGAGAATCTTGATAGTTCATAATATCCATCCATTCAGACCCCTTGTCAACGTCAACCATGGGGAAACTACGTAGTCCAAAATGGAAAAACTTTCCAACCGTGAAAAAGGAATATCAGAGGTTTTTGTCAGTCAATTTTAATCTCGTGCAACGGACGCCGAGATCTATGGTCGAGAATGACGATTTTGTGTTTCAACTTGGGCCATTCCATCTGGAAATAGACTCGCACGGTCTGAACACTATGCGGCTGGATGGTGAACATCATCTCTCCGTCCCATCCTGCTCCGGCAGAAATCGGATTCATATTGCCGTTGGTATCCAGGAGGAACATATTGATGGACTTGAAAGGATGGCTGGTGTTGTTTTCGATCTGCATGTCGAGACGCAGGAGTTTGTTACCCAGCCCGTCGTCCACCCTCTTTTTGCCGGTCACCTGCATGTTGAGCCCGCCAACCGTCAGTTCCTTTTTCTTGGTGGGCGCTACTGTAGCCGGCATGAGCAAATCCATGTCGATACTCATGTTCAAGTCATCGCCAGGCTCAAGCACCGGCTTCGGTCCTCTTTTCCAGAGAGCGTAGCCGGTTGCCATTATGGCGCCGGCAGCAGCTCCTGCCGCCAGGTTATAACCGTGCATGCTGGCGGTGCCTTCCATTCCGAAGAGCTGATAACCGACCATCGTGCCGACAACCGCACCGCCACCAGCATAGGCAGCCAGGCGACCCATCCCGCGAGCTTTGGATTTCCAGGTGGATTTCCTGAAATTGTCGGCCTCTGCGCGGAAGGCGAAGCTTCGACCATCCGGCAGTTTGAGTTTATCGAAGGAGAGATCGAGGTGTCCGGGGCGACCGTTGCGTCTGGGTCCGTTGACTCTGGCTATCTTTCCGTAGAGGGTAGTTCCTTCCGGAATTACTCTGTTGTTCTCAACAAAGATGTCTTCCGAAACCCGTGCGGTGAAGGTTTGGCCTTCCTTGGCAGGATGTAGGTTGCCGTCCAGGTCTCTGTCCATGAGCTTCAGACCCATAGTCGGACAGGCGGCTAGCTTCAGCTTGATCGGGGTGCCCTTGGGGACGCAGTAGCTGATGCCGCCTTTGAGCAACGTGCCGCCTCCGGCAGAGGAGATGGTGGATGTCCCGGGAGTGCCGCTGACAACCTCTTCTGCTGATTGTTCAACGGGTTGCTGGCTTTCCGGTGGCGCGTCGTGCGTGGCACGCTGACGGTTAAAGCCCCATTTAGCATAAGCCGGCAAGCAGGCCAGCGGAGTCGATATCTGAGCCAGGCAGATAAACAGTGCAACGACCTGTTTTATGGAAGGCTTGCTCATGCCGGTGTTCGAGTTTTTGCCAATCACTGACCGTCCTCGGGCTCTGGGAGAGGTCGAGTATAAATTAGATAAGACGCACTGAGAAGACAAGAACTCTTATCTTTCGGATATCAGTCGTAAGAGAAAGCTGAAACCAGACTGGAAGCAATTGTTTGCGATTCTGCAAATAGTTTCTTCAACGCGGGAATACTCTAAATTGAGTCTACAATCTATTGAGGGACGAGCTTCAGATAATGTCTATGGATGGTAACGAGCGAGAGCAATCTGGGGGGATGAACATCACATCCTTGAGATTGGAGCAGTATAAGCGCAAACAAGCCGCTGCCACACTGATCATGCCAGCCATCGATGAAGCCCAGATGCTGATGCTCAAGTACAGTCCGGAGATCCTGGATGAGCTGGAAGGGCTGGCCAGGGGAAAGCGTCAGTATGCCGCCGTGGTCGTGGACTGTACAATTTGCGGATACGGTTTTCCCTCCGAGCTTCTGGTCGAGGCAAGCCGGCTGGTTGATTGCATCATCGAGCTGAGAGGCGCTCTGGTTTTTCTTAGAACAGACAGCGCCTGCGCTATTGTCAAGGAATACATCAGCTCTGCCCCTACGTTTCGAGTCTTCAGCAGCTATGCCGAGCTGTTCGACTTCTCGCCACAGCTAGCCAAGTTCATCAAAACGACAATGGGCACCGACGCCGGCTTTGACGCTCAAAGTGCTGACCTGGCGCAACAGATTCTCTTGTCGGCTATTCCTGTGATGACCAAGCAAGGTATCGCTCAAAAGGCGGCTATCGAGCAAACGAGCAACGAAAATCATGTTCTTTCCCTGATCGATAACTACTCTCCGGTGGCATCCCTGATGCAACGCTCGAAGAACCGCCTCTCAGAGGACGAGGTTCTCCTCTCTCTGCGAGAGCTGGAGCAGAAGAATTTGATTTTTCCGCTCTTCGCCAAGATTCCTTTCCTTGCCACATGTTTCAAGAACCGGAGAACGGTGAGCCTGGAAGAGTATTTGACCAACTGTCGTATTCTTCCGCAGTCGAGGGTGGACGAGCTCAATCTTCATCTCGGGGGCGTGACCAAGAAGGAACGCATGAGCCTGGGGGCGTTTAGTGTCAAGAAAGGCGTATTGACTGCTCGGCTTCTGGAAGTGGCTATGCAGGACCTTGCCTTTTATACTCAGTCAGACACGACCAAGAACAAGGCTGGAAAAGCAGCCGCCACTGCCGAAGAAGAACGCGTTCAGTCGTTGGTCGGCTATCTCGCCTCCACCGATCCGATGAGCCTCTTGCAGAATATGGCTACCAACAGGGAGACTGGCGTCCTTTCCGTCGAGAACAGAGACATGCAATTCAAAGCCTCGTTCGAGGTGGGTAAGGCTTCACATGCCCGCATGGGTAAACTGCACGGCAACGATGCCATTGTCGAATTCGCCTCGGCGTGGCGACAGGGAATCTTCGTCTTTATCAAACGCGAGCCTCCTGCCGATCTGCTGCAGCCCACCTGCAAACTGACGAAGGCGCTGGAAAAGCTCATGCTCGATGCCGCTCTTGCACAGGACAATACGGAAGTAGTCTGGAAAAAACTGAGCAAAGGCTCCGGCACGATTCTTGAAAAAGTGGAAAAGAATCGCCCTAAGCTCGAAGGCGAGCCGCTATACGATCTGAAAGAGAACCATCCGATCTCGACGGTGCAGATGGAGATGGTGAAAAATCTCTGGCAGCATTTCGACGGTCTCACCCCCATCTCTCGCGTGGTTAAAGACATCGGTACTGTCACCACCGCCGATGCTGCCTGGGCTACCGACTTGATGCTCGAATACAATTTAGTTCGTATCCCTGACGGCGATTTGACCGCGCCGGTCGAGAAGTTTCAACGTCTCACTACGGCTATCTGCGATCATATCGGCTCAGAGAGAAACAGTGCATTCCTTCGTCTGAGCCTACGAGACACGCTTGGATTCTCCGGTCGGGCGCGGGTCTTCTCCCTCTCGAAAAAAGGCGAGGTGGGTGTGAATATGGCTGCCTTGAAACAGTCAGGCATATCTCTTTCCGATGTGCTATCGGACCTGGAGAACTGGCAAGTGAAGTACATTGAGTATGTCAACCAGGATCTGGACCGGGCGCTGCTCCTTTCAATCATCAAGAATGTGCACCAGGGGTAGGGTCAAGGACGAACTGGCAAAAACGCGCAAACTATGTCGCATTGCCTTAGTGTGAAACAAATTGCTTATTCCTGATGACCTGGCACATTCCGCTCCAGGGGCGTGCATGCGGGTTTGTAAACTCTAGATGCAGGCTCGCAAATGCGTGCAAAGAAGTTATTCGATCGAATCTTTCGCGCCAAGACTTTTCTTTCCACGCCGAAGGTATTGGGCGAATCTCGGCGTTTTGACAGCGCGATAAAACTCGATTTGCTAGTATGGCTTTCACGGCGGCAAGCCGCCGGCGCCGGAGATCGAATCTACCGGCGTCAATGAAGGATGATAAAACTGGCGTCCACTTTGAAAACGTTGTTGCTTGCTGTGCTTGGCAAGATAGTGCTGTCAGGGCAGGCTCGGAGCTCCAGTCGACTCGAGTACGCTTAACTGCTGCTCATGTTCAACTGCTTTGGGCTGCTGCTTCCAGCAATATTTCACAACTATTATTTTAGTGGTCATTGCCAGTCGATAGAATTTGATGGTCAACCGATTGAGAGCAATTGCCGGAGTTTATGAACCATAACGAGCAAAAGAGACGAAATCGCCTGTTTGTCGATTTGACGATAATGTCCGCCCTCCTCCTTTCTGCTAACGGACTGGATGCCGACGCAAAACCGGCAAAAGGCAATAAAAAAATTGCCTCCAAGAGCCGGAAGTACTCTTCGCCATGGCAGGAAGGTTTGTACATCGCTGCGAAGCCCGCCGGTAGAACCGAGCTGGCCGAGGCTGGCAAGGAGTCTGATAAAGCAGACTCGGTTGATACAAAGGTGAAGGACAGTGTCGAACCGTCGGACCAGAAGGTACAGTCCACCGGTCAGAGGCGAATAACGACTCCGGCCCCCGGTCATCCTATCAAATTCGGACTCGCCAGCAATCCGACCACACCTCCGGACATCCTGATTCGATTGTCTCAAGACGAGAGCGACCTTGTGAGGAGAGCAGTGGCATCCAATCCTAATTGTCCGGTCGACGCTAAGAAAGCCCTGGCGATGGATTCCGATCAGCTTGTCGTGGAGGCGCTTTTGCGAAACCCCGCCGGTCTTGGTTCCGATACTCTGGAGCGACTGGCCGTCTCAGGGCAGCCGAAAGTTTGCGAATCGATCGCCGCCAATCCCAAAACACCGACTGAAGTATTGATCAAGTTGGCCCATGGGAAGACACAGACGGAGTACCTTCTCTTGTCCCTGGCTCGCAATCCTTCTTGCGATCAGCAAGTAATCGATCGATTGGTGAAAGTCGGCGATCGTCTCGTACGTACTTTTCTTGCTCGGCAACGGCGCTTGAGCACAGCTTCTTACACTTTGCTCGCCAATGACGGCGATCTGGGCGTGCGTTCCATGCTCGCCGGCAATGCCTCTGTTCCTTCCAGCATTCTCGATCAACTGGCTGCCGATTCGCACATGGTGGTTCGCATCGGTGTAGCCGGCAATCCCAATGTCTCGGTCCCCACGCTGGTGAAACTGGCGGATGATCCGGCCTGGGAAGTGCGCATGGAGGTTGTCTTGAATGAGAAAACTCCAGTCAAGACGCTCGAGACCCTGTCTTCCGACAAAGAAGAGAAAGTGAGATGGTCAGTGGCGGCCAATCCTTTGGTGCCGCCGGCGGTGCTATCTAAACTTGCCGGCGATCAGTCTCTGCGCGTAAGAACCGCAGTAGCAGCCAATAGCGCCGCTCCCAAAGAGACCCTCAAGAAACTGCTCGACGATCCGGAGATCGCCTGCAGGCAGGTGCTCGCCACCAGGCGTGATCTCAACGAAGAGGCGTTCAAGAAGCTCGCCTCATCTGATTCACCTCTGGTTCGCTATGTAGTGGCCGCCAATAATGCCATACCGCTTGATGTCGCCAAAAGTCTGTTGAAAGACAAAGATTATGCTGTGAGAACGGCTCTTGCCGGCAACACGTTCGGTGCCACTGTCGGCAGCACTCGTGCCCAGGATGCGGCAAGCATACTTTCCAGTCTTGCTGCGGACAACAATGAGCTGGT
>CAYTDR010000063.1:0-15313 GCA_964436185.1 uncultured Candidatus Obscuribacterales bacterium
CCCACGCCGTCGTCCTGGCAGTGTTTTCTTTTTACGTTAGTCGTCTGCTCAACAAAATCTCCGTCTACATACCGGCAGCGCTGATTGCCATGATTATATGCACGTATGTTGCTAACGAGATCTGGCACGATCATCTGATACCGGTGGTGTCGACACAGTATGGCGACATCGGCAAAAATCTCTTTGCCATCACCTTGCCTTCCCTGGGTACGTTCGGTCCGCTCGATTTGGTTCTTCCGGTGTTGACGATTGCCTTTATCGGGGCGTTGGAGAGCCTTCTGTCGTCGAGGATGGCGGATCGCCTGGCAAGTAACCATACACCTTTTAGTGCTAATAAAGAGCTATTTGGGCAGGGACTGGTGAATGTTGTCGTTCCCTTTCTGAACGGCTTCCCTTGCACAGGTGCCCTGGCGAGAACTGCCACCAACATCAAAGTTGGTGCTGTCAGCCCGTTGGCCTCTCTATTCAATGGAACAGCAGTAATTTTGCTCATGCTCTTTTGCTCTGGTTATTTGAACTCTGTTCCCATGGCTTTCGTCGGCGGGCTGCTGATTTATGTCGCAACCAATATGGTTAAGCTGCACGAGATCAAGCTGGTGTACAAGAGCGGCATTCTTCATGTCGGACTGATGGCCTATACTGCATTGATGACCTTGTTCACCGACCTTTCCACTGCCGTCGTATCTGGTACCATCCTGTACCACGGATTGAAGTTCGTTTTCAAACGATACAGGCCGACTGTGAAAATCGAGCATTACGAGCATGCGCTCGAGGGAGTGTCGGCGCCGCAACCGCTGGCGCAAGGTCCCGAGCCGGTTCTTGCCTCGACGCTTGCCGAGTCGACGCCGCATGAATGTCCTCGTTGTGGTTTCTCGCCCAACGGCGATGAGGAGGAGGCAACCGCAGTCGCTCCAGCTCCGCGAAATGGCAGCAAAGCTACCGTCGGTGCATCGAATTCCGAGAGCGCAGGTGTCAAATCAAGCTCAGAGAATGTTCGCGTCTCAGCCGGTTCGGAGACTGTCAGTCAAGACTCTGCTTCCTAACTCAGGAATCTCGGTCGCGAATTGCAAACGCCCTGTCCTCGCATTTTTTCGCCTCGTCTTCGAGACCCATGCTGTAGAGAAGATCGGAATAGCCTTCCAGGCAGTCTGCTACTCGGCGATGACTGGTGCCAAGTGCCGACTCGTAAATCTGTATCGAACGCATGAAGAGTGACTGTGCCCGGGCCTTGTTGCCCATCTGATGATAAAGCTGGGCAAGATTGCTCAGGCTTTCGGCTACCAGTGGGTGCTCCGTGCTGAGATTTTTTTCCCTGATTGCCAGGGCGCGTCGATAGTGGTTTTCCGCCTCGTCATGCTTACCGTTCATCTTGAACGCTGAAGCCAGGTCGTTGAGTGCTACGGCTATCTCAGTATGTTCCTTGCCAAAATTATGTTCTTTGATCTCCAGCACCTGGCGGAACATCGGCTCAGCCTCTTGCAGGCGCGTTGTTTCCTTGTACAGAGAAGCAAGATTGGAGAGAATCTCGGAGACTTCGATATGCAGGTCGCCGAGGAAGCGCTGCCTGATCTCCAGAGCTCGCCGAAAGAAAGTCTCTGCTCGGGTCAGATCTCCAATGGCACGGTAAAGCTCGCCCAGGTTGTTGAACCCGATGGCGAGCGATGGATGCTCCACCCCCAGTGCTCGTTCCTGTATGCCGAGGGCCCGACGGAACAAGGGTTCTGCCTCGTCAGGACGTGATTGGGCAAGTAGCACCATGGCCAGATTGTTCATCGAAGAACCGACATCGACGTGGTCCACAGCCAGAGTCTTGGTGCGAATCTCGAGAGCCCGCTTCAGCAATCGTTCTGATTCGTCGAATCGGCTTTCGTGATAGAGAAGCAGACCGATGGACGTGAGGTAATCAGCCAGCTCAGGATTTTCTGAGCCCAGAGTAGATTCCATCTGCGGCAGAAGGGAGAGAAGTGCTTCTATGTTCTCATTCATTATCAAATTAATCGTACCTTAGCCTATTTCGAGCTTATCATGATCGTCGAAAAGGCTTTCTGTAATCTACACAACAATGCTGCCTGCAAGAGCGCACGGATGGCTCAGACCGGTCGACTCGGCTTGTTTAATGGTGAGCGCAATTGTGAAGGAACATCACTTATTCCGTTTTGCTGCCATCAGGCGTTTCGTGGCAGCATGAACTGTTTGGTTGTAGGTCAGATAAATAACCGGCAGAAGGACTATGACAATACAGGTGGACAGCTCCGGAGCGAAGTTGTTGAAACCGCCCTCAAGCAGCATGGAAATTTGACTCAACGCCGTGTGGAAGTAGAGGTAAAGGAAAACAGCCAGCGGATTGCGTTTTCCAATTCGGGCGAGAAGGAACCAGAGAAAAGCTGCCGTGGCGACAGACAGCAGTACCCGGATTGCGAACTCTTGCCAGTAGAACATGGTGCAGTGGAGGATGAGCGAAATGAGGAATGCTGCCCCGATGCACTGATAGAACTTGGTCACGCCCACTCGTATACAGGCCGCAGTGAGCAAGCCGATGGCGACGAGAACGGTGAAACAGGTGGCGAGCTGATACAAAATGACATTGCCGACTCCGAACACTGAATTCGCCGTTGATGCAACCAGTGCATTGCTGACGATGATTGGACTCATTCCGAATTTGTATTTGATAAAGTCGAAGAGTACGAGAAGACCACGTTCTGCCAAGCTCATGCCGGCCCCTAAGAGCAATGCATCGAGCCAGAAATCTCTGTGAGGTTTAGCATAGCTGTCTCTGTGCGGTGGCAGCAGCATCGCCAGAGTTCCTCTCAAGAGCTGACCGCATTTGTCGGTGAGAACCGATAGAACCAATGCCACCAGGAATGTCTGCAGCGCGAACGATAGGAGTAGCTTCACGACCTCCGACACGATCTCCCTCACGTAGTATGAGTTGAGCGGAGTCGTGGTGCTGTAACTGGCAAAAAACGAGTACATACCGTTGAGGTCATCGATGCTATCGAAAAAGACCACAGCAGCGCTGATATACATGGCTGTTTTCCAGCGCACCTGCCCTCTGAGGAATTCCTTCAAGATGAAAAAGGCCATATAACCGAAAACTACGCAGGCAAAGATCATTTGCAGTACGCCGAGCACCTGATCCTTAGTGTCTTTGCGTTCTCTCTTCCATTCCCATTGGTCGGGAATGTTCCATGCCTGCGAAACGGAGTCTACCTTATCGCCGGAAAGCGACACGCTTACTTTCAAGGGCGCATCTGCCGCTCTCAGGTTGGTGGACGTGAATGTGACTACAAAGTCTACTCGCTTATTTTTGGCTGAACGCTCGAAATGATCGAGCTTCACGGGCAGGAATTCAGGACGGTATTTGTTGATGAAGTCAGTGGCCAGCTTCTTAGCTTCTTCGTCTGTCGGACTCTTGCCGGGTTCGTCTTCTCCAAGGTAGATGATCGGCGACATCATGCGACCGTCTGCATCGACGATGGCACTGTACTGATTGGGCGAAAGCGGCTTGACGAATTTGACCTCCCACATCAATGGGCTGCGGCATTTCTCGACCATCTCTTTTGTCTTTTTGAAGCCGACTTTTTCCTTCAGATACTCGTATTCGTTGGTATCGTAGCTGATGCGACTGTCGAGTGATGTCGAAGTGAGATAGCCGGTGAGATCGATTTTCTCGTCTTGCAGATATCGCTCCGCTTGTTTGATAGCCTTTTGCCTGGTCACGATGGTGTGACTCTTCAGCCGACCGATGACCCAGTCCTCAGCCTTCACGAAGTTCAAGCCGATCAGACCTATTACCGCGAGGACAAGGATGCCAGCGCGAGATCTCCTGGCGAGCGGCTCGTACTGCAGCGATTCAATTTCCGCCTTGGCGCTTTCCGGGGTCGTCAGCCTCGTAATTGGAATTGATTCGTTTAGCAGGTCGGCGTCTTCAGCGGATGAAACGGTTTCTGTTGTCGCTCCGCGCTCCTGCTTTTTCTTCTTCGCCAGAATCAGACTGAAAATAATTAATACCACAACCGGTATCATGGGCAGAACGGCGGTCGCTTGCAGCGAGGCTGGGGCCTTGAATAATGGCTCGACTCCACAGAAGGCATCGAATAGATAGTGAGAGACGAGACAAGGCAGAAGCCCAAAGCGGCGGATGATCCAGCCATCCACGAGACCCTCGAGCGTCAGCTCCAAACCGCGAGCAAAGCAGGGTTGCTGAGGATAGCTGCTGTGCGCGAAGCCCCAGATGACGGCTTGCACCAGATTAGCGAGCCAGAAGTTGCGGAGGAACCTCTGAGCGAGAGTGAGTGTGATTACCCGGCTGATGATCTCCTCGTTGGTAGAAGCGAAAGTGCCAAGACTGACTGCGCCAATCCATGGTAAATAGCTGCTCAAAACCTGGTAGTTGCTGACGCCCAATGGGCACCAGAAGCCGACTTTTTCACCAATAAAATAATATGCCGATTGGTAGCCGAGCGATGCCACACTCCAGAGCGAGCCCAGGATCAAGCCGATCTTGATCTCCCGAAAAGCCAGTGCCTTTGTCGTAAAAACTTTCTCCAGAGCGACTTTTTCCGGATAAGCCCTTCGATAAACGAGCTCCCCGGCGCCAGTGAGGAAGAATGCTACCATAATAACAATAGCCGTCTTGGTGACGATAGTGGAGATGATGACACGAAACACGAAAGCCATATACGACGACTCGGGGCTGTAAAAGCAGAGGTTGTACGGCAGTTCGTTCAACCCGTCGGCAAGTGCGATTGCTCCGAGAATTAACGCTGTTTTATTGGCAAATTTTGAACGTAGATTTTTTGACTGTATTCCAGTCAGGCAGAGGAACACCGCAATGGGATAGACGAGCATTATGAACGCATAGGATATATTGCCCAGCAACTCATTGTAGGAGCGAACTGTTTGATAGTGTCGCTGCCAGGACTCCGGGACTTTCAAGTACATCCAGTAGTCGGACAGTTTGTCGCCTGCCAGTCCGACACTCACGCGCAGGTGTGCCTTCTTGAACTCTAGTTTGGTGTACTCCCAGGTGAAACTGTGATCGGTGCGATGCAGCCTGGGATTCGTCTCTTCTGAAATCAGTTTCCAGTCCGACTCCGGCCATCCCGTTTGCGCTGTCACCGTGGATAGTGCTTTTTTTCGTGCCTCTTCGATGGTGATCGAAGGCATTTTCTTATCGTTGGGCAGCTGGAGATCGAACCCCAGGAACTTTCCGCTGGGGTTCATGTAGACGGTCATCGTCTCTTGGTCGTAAGCCTTGCGGAATGAGCAGATCCAATAGAAGACCGGTACTGTCGTGGACATGATCCGGTTGGCTTCTTTAGCCCCCATCTCGTATTCGAGGAAAGTCTTGCTATCGTCATCGAGGCTGAAATAAATTGATTTGATGACGCCGCTTTTTTCGTAACCAAGCTCACGTGATTTTTTCTCAGCCTGAACAAGGACTTCTTCCTTGCCCTTGTCAAACTGGATGGAAGCTGAAGGAAAGACTGTGTCTCGGTATTGATAGCAAAATACGGCGCCAATTATCGCAAGCGCCGCCACCAGCGTGAGAATCAGTCGGTCCGAGCGACTGGCTCGATTGGCGCCTTGCGTACTGGCAATCATCAAACTCTCCCAACCGGAGTTGCGAGCATTCTCAGGCAATCCGTCAGATCACGATAAGAGCTTGGTTTCTCATTCTGACAAATAATCAGATTGGTTTTCCGCTGAAGCCGAGAAAAAATGGATGTCAATAGTAATGTATAGGTAGTAAAGTTGATGGAATTAAAGTCCAGACTAGCACGCGTTGCCACAGCACTCAAGCTCCGAAACAAGCTGAAAACCTCCCAATTGCCCAGCCTCTGTTCGTTCTCGGCTCTATTACAGCAAGTCAAAACAAGCTAAACATGGGCCAGCGAATTCGGTAAACTACTAGAGGGCGCGAGATTCTGACAGGGGTGCGAGAATGAGTCTGGAGAGTTCGGAGGCTGGAATGACCGTTGAGTACGGCCCCGTCGTCCTGACTGCTCCTGGCGGATGGCAGGAGTTTGTATCTCGTCAGCCTGGAACAATTGAGACTCTGAAGAAGTTCCATCTTCCGCGCAACTCGGATGTCCAACTTTGCCTCTTCGATCGAGGACACCCGGTCAGTGATAACTCTGCCACCGCCTTTAGTGATGCTCTGGCCGCGCCACCACATGAGCTGAGTGAAGAGGAGCTTCGCGGACTTCAGGAGATCATCGGAAATCTGGCGCTAGAAGGTGAGTTTGAGACCCTAGCAGCGAGGACCTGCGACCTCTCGGAGTCCAGGGTACTTGAAGTGCGCGGCATCTGGCCAAAACTGGATATAAGCAGTCGCCACATCTTTGTCAGTGCTGGAGACGGAAGCACGGTGATTGAAATATATTTTGCCGCGCCGACCGAAGAGTACGACTCCATTCAGGAGTTGATCGATTCATGCCTGCAATCGCTTCAGTGGACACAAGCTGCCGTTGAAGGCGAACCACAAGATCCTTCTGTCAAGGTGGGATAAACAATGACCTCACTACCACAACCGCAAGAACTGCGTGAACCGGATGTGATACCGGATGAGGAATATGCCTTTAACACCGTTCGGCATGGTGTTGTGCTGATCTCGAGTGAAGAAGTTTATGCTGCTATGAAGCACTTGCCCGATCACTCTTTGATCTCTTCGATAATGCTCCTGAGCAAACCGGCTGGACTCGACGAAGGCTCTCCGGAAGCCAGCTCCCATTTTCGTATGACAGGAGGGCTGAGCCGTTCGGATTGGCATTCTATCTATCTTCATTGTGTGCCTACCAGTGCAGACTTGCGATTGCTTCTGGAGCTGGAGTGGTCGTGTATTGTCTTCCGGATTTGCCGGCGCTACTCACGCCTCTTCGAGTTTTGTCGACTGCTGGAGGGAGCGAGCTACTCGATTGCGGACAACGAGAGATACGTGTCGCAAGATGTTTTTGCCCAACTGATGGTGGCGAAAATCTTGAGGGCTGATGGAGAATCGCTTGAGCCTTTTATTACCGATGCACCGGCAACCGCCCAGGTGTTGAAGGCGGCCCTGATTGAAACTTTCGCCAAGACAGGCATTGAACCTGAACAAGCGCCACCTTTGAAGCCGCTTTTGGAGCTGCTCGATTCGCAAGCATTTTCTCGAATGAAGGCGATGTGTGCGAATTACTTGTCTCGCCGTGCAAATGATCCTGAGCCTGATATCAGCCGCAGTGCCCTCACTCTTCTGTTTTTTCTCGGCGAAGCTGGCGACTTTCGTTCTGTTTCTCGCAGGCTGGATCTCGACCTTTCAGACAACCAGCTCTTCCCTCGTGATTTTAGAAAGCTGTCCGAAATAGATCGAGAGGCTCCTGTGGAGATTCTCAACCTCTCTTCCACTCCCACCACCACCGAGCATATCGAGTCATTGAGAGGATTGAGCGCTGTCGAAGAGCTGAATCTGGCCTGGACTAAAGCGACCAATTCGTCGATTGCAATCATCGCTAGATTCGCTACTTTGAGACGATTGAACCTGGAGAGCACCAGCATCGATGACAACTCCTTTTCATCTCTCGAGAAGTTGAAAGGTCTGCAGTACCTCAATGTTCGTTCGACAAAAATGACATCTGGCTGTATTGCCCGACTTATTGGCGCGTTGCCAGACTGTCAGGTAGTGTTCGAGTAGGCGAGCGCGAAGATTTCATCGGCTCCGCCTGGTAGTTGGTTATCGATCAGGCAAGCGCGAATGAATCGACTTGAAGCTGAGCGATCATTGCCAGACGGGTGGTCCGCTGTCCTTCAGTTGCTTGGCGGCAGCGCGATCTGACTGTGCCCCTTTTTTGTCTCCTGTCGCTTCGCGTATCTTTGCTCTCTCTTCGTAGGCTGCGATGCAGGCCTCGCTACGATCCGAGTCGCTTTGAGCGTGTGGTTTGTTTAACTCCAACGCTTGGGAATAGTCGTCGATGGATCCCTTCATGTCTTTGGCGTGAGAACGGACACGGGCTCGGTATAGCAGAGCAAGAGAGGCTGCCTCGGGCTTAAGCTCGATGGCTCTGGTGAAGTCTTCAGTGGCGCCCCTGGTGTCACCTGATTTGTTCCGCTCAACTCCGCGCTCGAGATAACCTCGAGAATCCTTGGGAGTAAGTCGGATGACTTCTGACAAATCGGCCAGAGCGCCTTTATTGTCTTTTAAACCAAGTTTCACCCAGGCGCGTCTCCTGTAGGCTTCCAGGTAGCCCGGCTTGTATTGAATCGCTCTGGTAAAATCGCCCAGGGCGGCCTTGTAAGGCTCGCTGCCGTAGCCTGACGATTCCCTTAGCGTTTCTGCGCGCCAATAGTATGCCTCGGCATAGTTCGGTTTCGCTTTGATCGCTTTGCCGTAATCTTCAAGAGCTCCCTTCGTATCGGATAACCCCCATCGGCGAACGAATCCCCGGGCAAGATAGCTGACCGCATCAGGCTTTTGCTCGATCGCTTTGTTGAACTCTTTCATAGCATTGTCGAAATCGGTGGCGAAAAAATATTCTTTGCCTTTCTGAAAGTGTTCAGACTTACTCGCTTCGGAACTTGCCGATGATTGCAAGCACGACGGCAATTCACCTGGAAGCCTTGGAGGCGCGCCCCAGGCGGCGACTGAGACAAATAATGCATAGGCTGTTGCAATGGAAAGCCTATTCAACAACGCGCAACTTTTCAATGGGCATCTCCTGGTGATTAATGATCGAGAGTTTGCAGGCCAGTTAACTGAGTCATTTCGCAGCCGATTTTCTCACATCAGCATAACTCGTGACGTTGGAACAATATGAAAATAGGAGGTTGTCACTTATTCTGCATGATCTTGAGGAATCTCAATCCAGAAGACGCTTCCTCCTTCCGGGAGGCTTTCGGCGCCGATTTTTCCCTTGTGAGCTTCGACGAGCAGCTTGCAGATGTACAATCCCAGTCCTGTTCCAATATTGGCATCTTTGCGTGGATCGAGCTGCGAGAACCGGCGAAAGAGCCGCTGTTTCTGCTCTTCGGAGAACCCCCGACCCTGGTCGCGCACCTCGAAGCGGCAAGATACACCTTTTTCATGGATGACCAGCACAGTTATGGTTGTGTTCTTCGGCGAGTATTTGATGGCGTTCGAAATCAGATTTAATACTACTTGGGTAATTCTGTTGGGATCGCACCAGATGATTTCCGCGCTTTCGGCTCCATCGGCGGTGTCAGTGTCCGTCCCTGTCGAAGTACTCTCAGGTTTTAACTGTGCCTGACTGTTCTCTGCGTCTTTTTGTTTGCTTCGAAGCTCTGAAATTATGCTCACGTCCTTCGCTTCGGCCGAGCCCCTGACGGCGTCAATGGCTGTAGAAACTATTTCCATAGCTGATGTATCTTGCAGATGCAGCTCCAATTTTCCCAGGCTGCTTCGTTCCAGATCGAGGAAAGATTCTGTCAATCTGAGCAGCAATGTAACTACGGAACTGGCTCTGGACAACTTTTTATTGAGCGAGCTACTCAGATCGTTCTCTGTCTCCAAAACTTGAGATAAGGTGAGGCCGACCGATGATAGTGGAGACCGAAGATCATGGCTGACCATGGCATAAATTGACCGCTGCATCTGTTCTGCCTTTTGACGTTCCTGGGCCATCTTGCTGAACTCCCTGTCCAGCTCGTTGAGCTCATCGTTGCCGCTCAGTTGCCTGAGCTCTTTTTCGCCTCGAGAGAAGCTTCGCATGTTTTCCATCAAGATGTTCAGGCGGTTGAGAGTGGAACGTCCAAGCAGCAAAGCAAGGAAAAAGACAATGATACTATTTATGGTGACAGCCATGATAGTGATGCTGAGGACCTCTTTGCGGGCGGCAGTCGCTTTTGGTCTGAACTCTTCAGCGATCGGACGATACTGGTTGAACAGCTTGTTTTCACAATGCAGTGCTGTTTTGATCGTCAGCGAAATCTCCTCGGTAAACTCCTCTTGATTGATGAAGCGGGCAATATTCATTGTTCCTCTTGATTCGACCAAACAGGTCAGAAGGCCAAGAAAATGATTTAGGCGTCGTGCGTATTCGTATAGAACAGTGCGTGCTTCTTTATCGCCGGCGGTCAATGTCCGCAACAGCAGAAGTTTGGTTCTGATCGTGGTGCGAAATTTTTGTGGATCGACTTTTGCCGCCGACGGATTCACCATTAAGATTGTCGTGTTTCGAGCCAACGCTGTGCGAATATCTTGAAGCGACGAGATAACGCTCTTTGCCCTGGCCTCATTCTGCGCCGCCCGTTCCAGGGAGATCAGGTTTTGAATCATGATTCCGTCGAACACCAACTGACTGATGAGAGGCAGCGCGAGCAGGATAATTCCGACATGTCTGAGCTTCAGGTTATTGTTCATCGTTGATCTCCCTGACAGGTAAGGTCTCAGGTTGCGGTATTTCAAACCAGAACAGGCTGCCGTCCTCAACCTTTTTCGCTCCAATTCGACCCTGGTGGGCACTGACAAGCAATTTGCAAATGTATAGGCCCAGACCTGTTCCCAATTTCGCGTCCTCTTGTGCAAGCTGGGAAAACTCCTCGAATAGCTGTTCTTGCTCCTCTTCAGAAAAGCCGCGACCTCGATCGTGCACTTCAAATCTGCACATAGAACCAGGTGCAATGATTGATCTAACGTTGATGGTGGAACTTTCCGGTGCGTACTTAATGGCATTGGACAAGAGATTGATGAGAACTTGAACAATTCGGTTCGAATCACAAGCAATATCGGACTCCTGATCTGACTTCTGGTCGACCGATTGACCGCTGGAAGTTTGAAAATCAATTCGAGTTTCGATAGTGAGACCTTTTGAGTCCGCCTGAGCATTGACCGTCTCCACTGCGGCCGCTAATAGTGTGCGGACCGAGCACGCCTCGATGTTGAGCTCCAGCTGGCCACTTGTGCTGCGCTCCAGGTCGAGAACCGATTGAGCAAGCGATACAGAGCGATCCACTACAGAGCGAATTCTCGATAGATTTTTTAGAGTGGCGGCGCTCAAACTTTCGCATTCATATTCCAGAATCATGTAGAAAGTGGTGCTCAATGCTGTCAGTGGTGAGCGCAAGTCGTGGCTGACCATTGCATAGAAGGATCTTTGAACTTGTTCCGCCTCGTTTCTCAATTGGGCCATGCTTCTGAATTCGTTATCCAACTCTGATAGTTCGTCTGACCCACCAAGTGCTTGCAGCTCCACGTCACCAGCTGAAAAGCGTCGAATGTTGTTCATCAGGACATCGAGCCTGGATACGGTCACTCGACCAAACATCACAGCCAGTACTACCACCACAGTGCTGTTGATGACAACTGCGGCGATGATCAGTGAGAGCATTGCCTGTCGTTCTGCACTGGCTTTGGGGCTGAAGTCATGCACCATTGGGCGATAAAGGGTAAACAGCTTTTGCTCACAGGCAATTGCTGTTCTGGTCGGGATTATGGCCTTCAGTCTGGCGTTGTCGTCACCGTCATAGTTTTCGACTAAGGGGGAGAGACTGGAATGAATTTGCTCAATCGACTTTTCGTATTCATCCACGGTCGCCACGGCTTGGGCATTGCCTGCGACGAGGAGACGTAAACTCTGCAGTCGGCTCTTAATAATTGAATCGAGCTGCTTTAGTTCGGCTGAAACCTGTGATTTTCCGTAGAATCCCTGACCGCCCCAGAGCAGCCCCACTTCTTCGTTTGCTGTTCGCACATCTTGAAGCGTTGAAATAATTTCTTTTGCGTCCGCATCGCGTTGTGCAGCATTATCAAGACTAACAAGGTTGTGGACGACGTATGCTGCAAAGATGAGCTGACAAAAAAATGGTAAACCGAGCAGGATCATTCCATGATACTTAAGCTTCAAGAAATTCCTCCCTGCTGAGGACTGCGTCATCAAGGCTGTGTCGGTATGCCGAGAAGAGCCACTCATTTTACTACATGGCAGACGAATGGAACCCATGTGGTGGTAAATATAGTGCCACTATGAGCGGCGGCCCTGCTTAGACCAAGCCTGCTGGTCGTGGCGGTCTTTTCATGTTCGGCGGCTCAATTTTAGATCTTTTCGCAGGAGCCTCTCCTTTCTTGCGTGACTCAAACCGATCCCGGAGCATTTTTTCGTACAACTCGCTTGGATTTGCGTCGCTTACTAATTTCCCTCGAACTTCAACGCCAACGTTTGAAGCTTCACAGATTTTTTCCGGTGCTATACAGATTTTACCGACTTGTCCTACGAAGCCAATTTGCAGTTCTCCTGACGCTTCTCGCACGCTTGGATCTTGCGCCTGTTGGTCCGGATCTGAAGTGAAAAATTTAACCGTCATGTCCAACTCTTCATTCATTATTCCTGCCAGTTCTCGGAATATTAGAGAGTTTCCGTTGAGAGTTTCCGGGTTCCATGAGATCAGCCGAATCAGTTTGGGTACGTCAGCCTTAATCAGGGCGTTGGCAAACTCTCTATAAACCTGCTTGTCCGCTTCTGCCAGGTTGATGAGAGTATTCTCCACTCGATTAGTGATCTTTTGTTCAGCGAAACCTTGCCATAGATCAGGATGATTAGTGAGTTTTGGAATAATGCGATGGAGCCGGGCGCGAATCTCAGGATCGGCTTCATTCCTGAGCAGATCAGTCAGTATTCGAACACCTGGGATGCCTGTGCCATAAAGTTTCTCGACAAGCTGCTTCTCCGCTTTCTCTCGCTCATTAAAGGTTGGGTCTCCTAGCTTTTGAACGAGCTGATTTACTTCTTCAGGATCGAATGTCTTTTTATCCTTCGCTGCATCTGCGATTTTGTCAACACCATCATTGGTGGCGGCGATGTTGACCGTCAACTCCAAGTTCGGCAAATTCGAGGCCGCGTTGCTCCGGCAGTTATCGGAAAGACCAATTGGCTTCACATTACCGATGCAGTTGTACAGTTCGTGTATAAAGCCGTGGGCAGTGTCTAAACTGTCCGGGTTCTCGGTTGGACCGGCTAGACTGTCAAATGAATACATCCTTCTCTCTCCTCTATATAAACTTGCTATCCTGATACCGTAGGTGGTTTGCGAAAACCAAGTTGTGCAGTCTCAGTAAACTTGCATACGCTTATAAAACAGCGGCATCGTAACAGGAACATTTCTGCATGGGACTCAATGCAGAGTCGCGGCCAGAAAGGATCCAGCAGAGAACTGAGTCAGCAAACGCAATCTATTATTTAAGGTTATGAGTTACGGAGCCTTTTTGAAAAGCTCGCCAGCCAGAGCCGCTTTTTCCATTGTCTTTTCTTGTATGGATGCGTTGGCTCCCAGCTTTTCTACCAGTTCTTTGATGAGAACATTGACATCGGGTCGTATTCTAGGCGCGATGGAGCCATATTCTATCTGTTTTTTCCAGATCGACAGTTGCTCGTGAGGGTCGGGGAAAAGCTCTACAATCATGAGCAATTCTCGTTGCCCGACTATTAGTGGCTTACTTACTGCAGCCTTTTTAAACCAGCTGCGAAAGTCGTTGTGCAGCGACCGCACGCGCTCACGGATCGCCGGAAATGCGTCCGTCTGTGCGATCTTGCAGTAGGTTTTGTCAATCTCATATGCATCACACCACCGATCGAGCGTTCCCAAGATACTTCGCATTTCCTTCAGTTCACTGACATATGCGGAGCTGGTAGAGTCAAAGTGTTTTCCGACTAGTTCTACGATCTTCCGCTGAACAGTCAATGCCTCGTTATAGTTTTGTCGAGCTCTGGCTAGTGCTCGGCAGCGGCGCCAGTAGCGCAACATCAACAAGCTGTCATTGTATTTTTTTGCTATGGGCCCATAGCAGCTGGACAAGATACTTTGGGCTTGCTGAAGGTCACCCGCTTCTATGAGGTTTTGCACTTCGTTCAATTTCAAATCGAGGATTACGTCTTTGGGTGCACGTTCATTCTGGGCTGAGTTTAATGCCTCACGATACATGAGCGATGCGCCAGGATCCTTGATCGATCTTAGATAGAATCCCTCTGCCGAGTAGTCGCGCCAGCCCTGCTTGGCTTGTGTGCCGCCGTACACTGAGGGTAAAGGAGCCAGGAGAGCCAGAAGGTAGGCACTGGTGCCCCAAACAAAAAGCGTTTGCAGTCGTGCCCCGATCTTTGCCGCCATTCTCGATATTGTTCCCCCGTATACTCTGGAAGAGTACCAGATAATGCCGTTCTTTCCAAATTGAACGGAGTGATGACTCGTGTGTCGAACCAGTTTCACATCCCCAGATGTTTCAGGCTTGACATCGCCGACAGTGCCGTCGTTCATCATTTGCTCTCTTGATACGCGATAATTCTTGAAACACGAATCACACACGGAATGTGGAAGTGAGGACTGAGATCAAAGGAGAAGCAGTCAAGAACGCATCCTTATAGCGGGCTGAATGCGCTCTTGGTGCTTCTTCCACCCAGCGACGGGTTGCCGAATCTGCCAGAGCGGTCCGGACGATTCGGGGGCGGTGAGCAGTCAACGCCAGATATTCGTAGACTGCTCACCAAATGTCGTGTTACTTCTTTGGATGATCGGGCGTGTAGGTGAAGACGATCTTCTTATTGTTCTTGTTGATCTCCACAACGACAGCGTTGTCACGCTGAGTCACATTGCCCTTTCCGAACATCTCGCCGAAAGCAGCTTGAACTGCGTCCAGACCTTGCTTGTTACTGTTGCTTCCGTCGTATAGCTTTCCTGCAAACACATCCATCGCGTTTGCCAGATCACCTCTTTCAGCTTCGTGATTTCCTTTTTGGTTCATGAATCGGTTTTTGTATTCTTCAGTAGCCGCTTTGAAGACGGCTGCAGGAGCGTCTGCCTTCGGTGGGAAGGGGATGAAATCGATCGGCCGCGGATTCTTTCCATCCAGAACGGAGGCTCCTTTGTCAGTCAACGTTACTTTCATCTTCGCTGCTTCCAGTACCTTCTGCACTGCCGCCATTCCTTCTTTGTGTGAGGCAGCGTCTTCATACACCTTGGTGCTCAGATCATCAACAGCCTTGATTACGTCGGCTCTGGTACCGCTTTTAAGGGCATCGCCCAACGATTTCTCTAGTTGAGTGGTTCCATGCTTTTCAGTGTTGATCAGCATCAGCTCTCCGAAATGGTCTAGAGTTGATTTGATTGCGTCATTGTTCGGCTGGAAGAGTCCTTTAGCATCAGTGGAGTTTTCCCGCGTGTAAGGCAGGTTTCCGGAGTCAGGCAAGTATGAGGGAACATCAGGAAGGGCAGAAACTGAGTCGCTTGAGGGATGGAAGGGGTTGCTCATTACGATATCCTCCAAAGATTGTAGTAAAAACTGGACCGCTCGTTGGTGTCTGGCGGCTTGGTAACGGGGTTTTGTTTGCCGATG
>CAYTDR010000064.1:0-15255 GCA_964436185.1 uncultured Candidatus Obscuribacterales bacterium
GGCCCATCCAAGGGGCGGCGTGAGCGATACCGACAAGATGCCAACGCTACTGCTTTCGTGGTAAGCGAACGTGGTTAATTTGATTTTATCGAACGTGTGCTGTAATATAGAACGTGTTCGATAAGGAGATTCCGCCATGTTGACAAAATCCTCAGTAAGCAACAACAGCAGGCTCGTAGGGCAGATTGGAGAGCTAACTAAGGCGCCATACCGCTCCATCCAACGAATTGCCAGGGACTTGGCGTTTTGGGTGGCAGCAGCAGCAATGGCCGAAACCAGCGGGCAGCCACTGGTAATGGCTGCTTCTGTAGCTTTCATCGGTGCTGTCCCCCTTCACGATCTTATGGTGCACGGGCACGAAGGCGTCCATGGGCTCATATCCCGCAATCGCAAGGTCAACGAATTTTTCAATTGGCTTGTTCATGCGATCGTCGGTATTTCGGCGTCTGCTTATCGCGGGTTTCATCTCACCCATCACAAGACGGCACAAACTGAAGACGATCCTGAATTGGCAATTCTTAATATCTTTCAGAAAAATCCGGCTGGTTGGTCCTATTTGTTTGTGCCCTTCACCGGGTATCTGGGGTTCAATTTCTACGCCTGGAAGCACCGCACCAAATATGCGACATCAAAAACCATTACCCTCGATCTTGCACTGGCTGGCATTATGCATGCGTCGTTCGTCCTGCTGCTCGGCTGGCGACTCTATCTCACTTACGTCACCTTGCCGATTGTCACAAGCCTGGCACTGACGAATGCTTTCAGGAGCATCTGCGAGCACCATGGGTTGCCCCGCGGAACGGCGTGGAGCAACACGCGCGGTATGCGCACCCATAGATGGCTGGAGTGGTTGTGGTCCAATGTCAATTACCACCTTGAGCACCATCTTTTTCCATCAGTACCGTTTCACAAATTGCCCGAGGTCCGCCGCTTGCTGGAGGCGGAGTACACCGATAGGGGAAGCACAGTTGAAGATGGTTATTGGCGTACAGCGTTACGGCTATTCAACCAACGCTTGCACATTGTGCCTGCGACGAACGCTACACCAAGTGCTCCTCCTGCAAACATCGGCTATCTAGTCGACCCGTCAACTATCGCCTTCAAACTGAAAGTAATGTGGCTCAAGGACATACTTCAGGCACCTGCTGCGCGCAGGTATCTCTGGAGTCTATATTTTTCTGGCGAGGCTTACGTCGAGTTGCACCCCGATGGCGTTTTCATTCCCCGCCTGCAGGATCCTTACGGACGTTTGCTAGACCGACATTTGACCGATGAAACTCGCCATGCCGGCATTTTTAGGGAACTGCTGGCGCAAGAGGGGTGTGAGCCGGAGCATCTTAGCCGGAAGGAGGATCTTGGTTGGTTTCTCCTTAACAGCATCGTGCCGGACATTGTGGCCAAGGCTGGTGAAGGACGCGAGTTTTCACCAGAGGAGTCGGCTCGGTACATGGCATTTCTGCACACGCTGGAATTGCGCAGCACAAGCGACCTTTATGCTTTACTAACGGCCGCTCGCCAGTTGGGACGAACCGAGCTTGTAGCTCAGCTGGAAACAATAATTCCAGACGAAGTATTTCATGCAGTCTACACCCACCGAGCCGTGATGGAACTGACAAAGGACAAAGTCGAAGCGCGACGCCTGCTCGACTGGACTCGGTGCGCGGAGCTACCTCTGTACACAGAATCGGCCTCTATCGTGATCGAGCGCCTCGTGAAGCTTAACGCTGTTCCGTCCACATTGCGTGGTTTCATCATGTGGCACTCCATGCGCATGTTGTGCGTTTTGCAAGCCGCGTTCCCTCTATTGCCGCTTTATCAAACCGTCCCGCATTTTATTGCACCTGGAGAAAAACTGAGACGTTTTGTGGAACGAAGAAACATGATCCCTGATGCAGTTAATGTCGCATCATCATAGGAAGACTAGAAATAATGTTAAACGACAACCCTACTGCCGAGCGAATTCTTGACGCTGCGACTGCCCTCTGGACAGAGAAGGGCTTCGAGCAAGCCACCATGCGCGAACTTGGACGCCGCCTCGGTATGGGTGTCAGCTCCCTGTATTTCTACTTCAAGTCGAAGGAAGAGATCGTCCAATTTCTATACGCGAAGATTAATCGGCAAGCAGTCGAGCAATTCCGCGCGGCTGACGGCGGAGAAAAGTCTCTTGCAGCGAATTTTTCCAGATACGTTTCGACCAAGCTAGTCCTCTTGCAACCGCACAAAAGCGCCCTCGTGGCTCTCATGAAAGAAGCTGTCGATCCCGGCTCCCCGCTCAATCCCCTCAGTTCGGCAAGCGATACAACCAGGGCGCTGAACTTCGAGCTTTTCGAAGATCTCGTAGTTCGCTCCGGCATGATTCCGAAAAATCATACGAAAGATGTGGCGAGGCTTCTGTGGTTTCTTAACCTGGCCATTTTGATGTACTGGATGCACGATCGCACGGACGACTATGCAAATACAAAAACGCTGCTCGGGAAAGCGGAGATCCTCGTAGGCATGTTGCCGATGGTTACACGCATGCCCGGTGCCGATGGTGCGTTTCGCCTTATCAGCGGTTTGCTGCCTGAAAGCTCCGGTGAACAACCGTTTGCCACCGCCGGTGAGGCTGCTGAAGAAGCGATCAGAGATGTCGATATAGTCATACTGGGCGGAGGGCCGATTGCCGCTATCTATGCCTCATTCGTAAAAATGGCGCGCCCTACTACCAGGTTGCTCGTTCTGGAGAAACAGCCTGAAACCGGACACAAAATTGGAGAAAGCACTCTATCTGGATTCTGCAAGGCGATGAGAACGATTGGCATTCATCAAGAGGCGATGCGCACTCTTTTCTATCCAAAAAATGGATTGGGCTTTTTCTTTGTTGATAGAAAGCACAAGGATCTCACCGCTGCTGAAGAGTACATACTTGAGACCTTCGATGAAACCTATCAGGTCGAACGGCGAGTGCTTGATGCATTGCTCCTGGCGAACGCACAGCGGATGGGTATTCAAGTTGTTCAAGGCGCGAGCGTGGACATCAAGAAATCGACGCTGAGTTCCAACGGAAATGTTATCTCCTACTCGATTGGCAAGCGCGAATACAAAGCAAGGGCACCGCTGGTGGTTGATGCTAGCGGCCCCGCCGGATTGCTTTCGCGTGAGTACGGACTCTGGAGTTCTGACGGATTGCCCTTCCAGACTAGCGCGACTTGGACGTACTTTCGAGACGTCCGACCACTTGCAAGCTATCAGTGGCCGCGCCCGTCGATGTTCCCCCGCGATCAGTATACGCAGCATCTATGTTTGCGAGAAGGCTGGCTCTGGTACATTCCCGTCGTCTCGTGGCAGCAGACTCCTGTAAGCAACCTCACAAAGGGTCTTGAGGCCTGTCTGCGTGCTCCTCGAAGTATACCGGACAGGAAAGAGCTGTCGGAAGAGTTCGGTTGTCCCTTTGAAGAAATCGTCAGCATCGGTCTCGTGCTTCGCAACGATCGCGATCGATGGCTCAAAGATGACGTTCGCGAGGCGTTTGAACATTACCAACGAAAATATCCGGCGATTCGCCAGCTTTTGCAGGGCGCCAAGCCGATCTCCGATCACTATGGTACTGGGCAAGACTTCATGCAGAGACTTGCGTTCAGAGGATACTCGCGCCGAATCAGTGGGGATGGCTGGCTATTAATAGGGGATGCCGCATTCTTTGTTGACCCGCTGATCTCGCCAGGACTGACTGGGGGAACAGCAGTTGCCTACCGAGCCGCCACAGCATCAGTCAAGGCGCTTGAGCGACGGCGATTCGATCGCGAGGTCTTCGCCGACCTCGAGGCTTTCACCCACGAGTTGCATGACGCTCTTGAGCGAGACAATCAGCTCGTGTACATGTCATTCAATCATCCGCAATCGCTCGCTCTCATTCAGCGGTTGCAGGAAATAGATGCTCGCAAGCATTTTCTCGACAATGCCAAAGCCGCATATTCAGAAGCTGACACCAATGTTTGGGGGATTCTGTCGCCCT
Organism: uncultured Candidatus Obscuribacterales bacterium; assembly: GCA_964436185.1. Lineage (GTDB taxonomy): Bacteria > Cyanobacteriota > Vampirovibrionia > Obscuribacterales > Obscuribacteraceae > CAYTDR01. Next base: position 3,995 of record CAYTDR010000064.1, read on the forward strand.
CATACCAGGAGCTGCAGCAGCGTGCCTGGAACATCATGCATGATGCCGAGCACCAGCTCGCTGATATACCGCTAGATGAACAAACGGCGGACGATTATCAGCCTATGGTGGGCGCTCTCTTCCAGCTGCTGGAAGATTACCTTGAGAAGAATCGCGATCTCACTCCGTATATGAAGTCTGGATCGAGCACAAGAGCGGGCAGGTGATCATGAGCAGAGCGCTTGAAAAAACACTGAAGGAGCTATCTGATGCAATCGCAAAAGGAGCCGCTTTCCAGCGGGGAACACAGGTGTTACCCTTTGATCTCGATCGTGATTATGAGTCCGCGGAAGCACTGGTGTTGCAGGAAGAGTGGCCATTTGTTCGCACCGACTTCGAACTGTCACACGCGCAACCAGGCGGTTGCTCCATGGTGGCATATCGCGAAAACAAGCTCGCCGGCTTTTTCTCCGCTCACGCGTTCGGCAAGATCGGATACCTTGATATGATGATTATCGCTCCTGAGTTTCGGCGCAAAGGTGTGGCACGCCCGCTTTACATATCAACTATGCATGGATTGGCCAATAATGGAATGCAATCGTATGTGGTGCATACCACAAATGACTCGGCTCGCATTATTAGTCTACTCGGATTTGCCAAAACGACTACCGATTTTACTTTGTTGGTGCGCGATCCGCTGAATAGTCCGAGAGGCACAATGCAGGAATGCGATCCGGATGAGCTGATTAACATTGAAGAAAACCAATTGATCGACCTTGATGCCACCATCTTTGGACAGCGGCGCGAAAGCTGGATTCGCTTTTTGCGTGCACAGCCACAGACGAAGTTCGCTGGAATCAAGGAAAGCGATGACGCCCTCTCAGCGGCTCTGTGGCTCAGACCGCGCCGCAACGGAGCTTATTGTATCGATGGATGTGTTTATCGTAAGCTAGAAGATTTGGGAGCGTTGGTTCAGCAGGTAGTGGAGAAATTCTCGGATAGGAGCCTCGAATGCTTTGTCACTACCAATTCGTACTTGCATGAGACTCTGGTGGCAGCGGGATTTGAGCAGCCGGAGTTCTTTCGCGCCATCGGTCCTCTTGTCGAGTGGCACAAGGGTAACATTGAGGGAATGGCACCGCGTGATAAAGTGCAATGCCTGATGTGGCTATGACGCCCCTTTTATTCGTGGAACTGGGCGTTCTACTCTTCTGTGCATTTATATTGGGAGAGATTGCTGTCAGGCTGAAACAGCCCGCCGTAATTGGACAATTAGCTGCCGGCGTTCTCCTGAGTCCAGCTGTGTTGGGCAAACTCATGCCGGGAGTTTACCAGGGGCTGTTCGCTCAAACCTCGGTTCAGCATCAGTTCGTAGATGCAATCTCCTGGATTGGAATCATCTTTTTGCTATTGCTTGCCGGTATGGAGATGGACCTTGATGCTGTGCAACGCCAGGGAAAAAGTCTTCTGATCATCTCAATCTTCGGAAGTATTGTGCCTCTCGCCGTGGGTTTTGCCGCTGGCTTCTTTTTGCCCGATGAGTTTATGGGACCTGGATCATCACGTTTTTCTGTTGCCTGGTTTTTCGGCACGCTGTTGTCGATGTCTTCGGTGCCGGTTATCGCTACCATGCTTTCGCAAATGGGACTGTATCATACGCGAACCGCACAGCTGATTTTGTCCTCTGCTCTTGTGCACGACGCAGTTGGTTATATTCTGCTTGGCTTTGTTGCTTGCCATCGTGGTAGCGGCGGCTCCGATACCGTCCAGTGGCTGCCGGCTGCGGGCACAGTCGGTTTTCTGTTGCTTATGTACGTGATCAGAAAACCAATTTTTGCTGGTTTCAGGCGAGTCGGCTATCGTTCTCAAACACAGTACGCACTATTGACGATGGCAGCCACTCTGGCGCTTTTTGCTTCAGCCGTTACGCAGTTCATCGGTATTCACGTGGTCCTTGGTGCGTTCGTGACCGGACTTGTGATAGGCCAATTGCCGATCATCGAGAAAAACGTCAGGCAACCCTTCCGCGCATTTACAGACAGCTTCTTGGCGCCTATATTCTTCGCGACGGCTGGTCTCAATTGCGATTTTTCCAAAGTTTTTTCTATTCGTGGGCTTGCTGCAGTCGCAATCGTGCTTGCGCTTGCCGGCATTTCGAAGATTGGCGGCTGTATTCTGGGAGGTACTCTTTGCCGTTTTCAAATGAGTGAGTCAATGTGTATTGGTATCGGTGCCAATACTTTTGGCGCAGTCGGTTTGATAGTAGGCCTTGTCGGTTATTCATTGAATTTGATTACTAGAGAGTTCTACACAATTATAGTTCTCGTATCCCTGCTCAGCACTGCGATCGCTCCTTCGGCTTTAAGTTGGGCATTTAGTCGCGTGTCTAAGAAGGAGATTAGCGACAATGAATTCATCGGCCGCCTGAGTAAGAAATTTCTGCCTGAACAAGATGTACGAATCCTGGTGGGTAATTCGGATCGCCACGAGCTAAGTGCATGCCGGATAATTCTCTCCGGGCTCGGACATTTCGTGCATGGCGAACTAACGGTACTCGAAATCAAGCCCGGAAATCCAGGGAACAATCGAGGCGGACCCGGATTGCCTCAAGACTTTGCTCAGTGCATGGGTGGATTGGTCGTGATCAGCCGAACCGTTGAAGATAAGAGCTACTCCATCGGCTTGATGCAGGAAGCAAAGCGCGGATACGATCTTGTCGTCTTGCCGATCACTGGCGCCGACGATTTGAGCGTGCTGGGACACGATATCATCTGCCCTTCCATAGCAGACGGGATGTCCGCATTCATCTTTTTGAAAACGCAAGAAAGCGATGCGTCAGAGTCCAAGTCTGAGTCCAAATCGGTCGCCGTGATTATCGATGGAACGCCTGCTTCGCTGACGGTCGGCAAATTAGCAGCTATGATCTGCTCGAAGCACGCACTGACGTTGATGGCGATTCTGGGCGAGGATGCCGGTGCTGCAGAATGTATCCTCCGCGGCATAGCCACAAAATATGATGTCGACTTAACGGTGTCAGTTGTCCCGAGCTTAGAAGTCGCGCAAATCAAACAGATCGTCGAAACCTACAGACCGGCCCTCATCATCGCCTCCTCCGCGTTGCGCTATGAAACGCCTGATATAGCCATTCCCGTGGCACGCGACTTGCTCCTGATGTCTCGACCGGTTGCGCTGTTCGTCTCAACATAGGATGAGGCACCAACTAGGTTTATGGGGGTCAATGTGCGGAATGGGGTAGTTTGTGCTTCACTCGAATGACATATTGGACTTGACCACTCTGATGACTTTCATTCGTTTTCCGAGAACTATCGAAAAATACAATTTCAACTTAGAGAAGTTTTCGAGTGGAACAGGGCTATCATTTTTGTCGCTGAGTGAGTGGAGCAATCGATGGAAGTTTTTGGGTTGTGCGGTACGATACCAGATGTTTACTGCGTCATTGTTGACATCGAACCTTGGAGAGATGCATGATCGTTTCAGTCATATCCGATACACATGTTCCAAATCGAGCGAAGGATTTGCCTGCTAAAGCCTATGAGGTGATAGACGGTTCGGATCTGTTGATTCACGCGGGCGATATGCTGTCGAAAGAATTTCTCGACAGGCTGGAGAAACGGGTGACAGTGTCCGCGGTGCGCGGCAACAATGATGTCGATCTGGAACTACCCGAAACTCTTGAATTGATGCTCGACGATGTTAGTGTAGCTGTAATTCATGACAGCGGCTCATCCAAGGGGCGGCGTGAGCGATTGAAAAAACAGTTTCCGAAAGCGAGGATTGTTATCTACGGACATTCTCATGTACCGGAGTGCAGTGATACCGACGGTCTTTTGTTGCTTAACCCTGGCTCTCCCACAGATAAGAGACGTCAGCCCTATTTCACCATGGCGCTTATCGAATTGAAGGACAAAGAATTGATTTCCGCGGAGATCATCACCTTGAGATAATTCGAAACTATCGACGGCTGCGTTCCTGAACCTGCGTCCGTTGTCTTTCCTGCGGTTGGCCTGGAGCGGGTGGAGTGCCTGGAGTGCCTGGAGTTCCTGGCAGAATGTATTCGGACGGTTGTTGGCGCCGCGTCGGTCCGCCAGGCTGTCCCTGAGCTGGTCGTGGAGTTTCGAAGATCCTCACAGGTAACGTCTGATCGCCGCCATCAGTGACCCTGCCAACGATCTCTATTCCTTGCGGAGTCACAATTCTGCGCTCCAGTGCTCGGTTGTTTTGATAGTTGGTCATCACGATCGATCCTGGCGGAAGCGGTCTGTTGGAGAGGCGAACGGTCGACTGTGGACCAACCAATTCCACGCTCATGTTGTAGCGATTGGCTGTGGTTTGCCATTCTGGGGCGCCGCCAGGTGCCGTCGTCAGTCTTTCTTCCACCCATCGGTTTTCGATTGCGGGATCTCTTACAAGCCGAGTGCGACTTCCATCGGCTCTTTCGGTAATTACCTGGGTGACGGATGTACCGTTGTCGGCATAAGAGAAGGCAACCTTGGAGTTATCGGAGCGAGAATGATGGAACCGTAACCGCATACGCCCATCACCAGTAGGCTCCGTTACAGTTGTTCGATCACCTTGTATGTTCCGATTAGCATCCCAAGCGGTTCTCACCTCGGTACCGTTGCTGGAGCGAACGATACGGTCACCGCGGGCGGTGGTAGTCGTTTCGCCGCCACGAACATCTCGAAGTAAACTATCACCATTGCCATAGTCATTGAATTGCTGACCGGTGATTTGATCGATGCGAACACCAGTCGTTTCCTGACCGGCCTGCGTCGGCATATAATCGAGCAAGGGTCGATTCTGTACCAACCTTCTCTGCCGGTCTATCATCTCTTGGGGAGTGCCCGGTCTAACCAGATCTCGTACTTCATTCATCGCCGCGTCGCTTATAGGTGCCTGACCCGGTCTTGCTTTGTACTCCAACCACATGGCGCGCTGACGGGTTGGATCTGCCGAAGGGACTCGAGCACCAAATTCGGTGACCTCGCCTCTTGCGTTCCTTATCGTGTAGGCCTTCAGTTCGTCCGGACCGCTGGCCCTCAAACCGTCCGATGTATATTCATAATTGAAAGTCCTGCCGTCGGGCATTCTGATTGAGCGAATTGGATTTACCGGGACCTGTTCTACGCGGCCGCCTTCAAGTTGTCGCGCTCCCATGACGGTTCGATCGTCGCGCTTGATTCTGCGTCCGTGTTGATCCGGCAGACCGTAACCCTCTCTGTCTAAATAGTCGAGAGTCAGATCCGGTCTCAGCACAACACCGTATCGATCGTTTAGTGTCGGCTCGACTGCAAAGCTACCGTCTTGCTGTCTTCGTTCTACTGCCAGAGTGCCACCTGGTGTTCGGTTCCCGCGCTCGACGACCTGGCCGCCACGCGTTACCTCATAGCTGTTGATAGGACCGCCATCGGCAGCATAATCAAACCGCCAGGTATCTTGGTTTGGTCCGGCGACATCAGTCTTGCGGCCGAACGTGTCGTAGCGAGTAACGTAATTATTGAATCGAGTTTCCTGAACTCGTCCTTGTGCATCGTAGCGTTCGTACGAACCATCCGGATACTGTCGTTCCGTCGGATACTCGCCGCCGCTGTAAATGTCGCGTACACCGTTGGGATAGACTCGATCTGCAAGACGCCCATTGTTGTCGAAGTGGTCGCGTGCACCATCGGGCTGAATGGTTTCGAACACAACGTTGTTATTGGGATCGATGCGGCCGATTGTGTGGTCGGGGTAGAAGCGCATGATCTCGATTACAACCTGGCGATTGGTAGGATTGCGAATCGAAATGTCCTGATATTGTTGTCCTGGCTGATTCCCTTGTCCGACCGGTCCCTGTCCTCGCCTGACGGCTTCTCTGGAAACTATGCGACCGTTGGAATCAATTATGTCCACCATGTTCGGATTGTTCGCATACTGCCTGACGGATAGACCGTTGCCGATGCTGATATCTCGTTGTTGCAAGGCATTGACGTCCGGACCCGGGTTCGATTGCGTGTTGCCTTGCCCATCAGTAGGGCGCGGATCGAAGTAGCGGAGACCATCGCTGCGTGACCAGGTTCTGGGTTGACCCTGTGAAGGCTGTTGTTGATCTTGTCCCGGCCAACCAGCCTGCTGTAGTGGACCATATGCCGGTTCTCGATCCTCGTTGGCAGGATTAGTCGGAACATCCGGACGATTATCGCCACCCATTTGAGCGCCTCCTCGGCAAAATACCTTCAGCTCTGGCTAGCTTCTGGTAACTTTTTTCCCTATGCAACAACCTGCAAAACCCAAGTTATGCCGCCTTTGCCCGCTTAATACCCACGCGGGTGCCATGATCTGTTTAATGTAGTGCAGATCTATTGAAATGAGTGATGTGGAAAACCGGGGGAAAGGCATTAAATTTTTTAACGGCAGTGAACAATCGATGTCGAACCAAGTCTGAACGTTCGATTATGGTCGTTGATGCCCTGGACGGTTCGTGATTTAAGACCGAACGCGACTATGCCGGATGTTCGCTGCATCAGAAACGATGGTCGACGTCGGAGATGATGCACCGCAGGCGGAGCCGGGTGATGGAGCTCTGTTGATTTGTTAACGAGCGGGAATCGTCTTCCTAAAAGGATGTAAGAGCCTGCGCAATATCCTTTTGACTTACAGCGAGGCTTGTAATCGTGAAGTTGATGCAATAGGTGCAGGACGTTTTGTTGCCATCGCTCTTGAAGAACATTACGAGATGCGCTCTATGTTCCGGTCCTGCGCATGCGAGCAAGATACAAGACTACAACGTTGCGTAGGCTTCTCTTTCCTCGTCAAGATCGGCTCTGTCCTTCATCCAAACGAGCATCTTGGCGAACCCTTCTTTATTCAAATACTTATCGAGCTTACTTCCCAATTTCTGGACGAGATCTTTGTTGTTAACCGACAAGCTGATTATTCTACTGTCTCCGGATTTGGCATTCGTTCTCCAGATAACCGTATCCTGCTTACGCCCGATGACCACATGCGTATGAACGAACCGCTCGCTTCCTCGGTTTTCTTCTTTGTCCAGTTTGATTTTACCCTTGGCAAAAATTTTGTGCCACCTCGGGTAATACCGTTCTTCTACAAAGCCGCGAAAAACTCGAACAAACTGTCTGCGATCGGTGGCACTGAGACCTGCCCAGTGATGCGCAAGCGATCGCTTAGCCATTTCCTCGTAATCGATCAGCTCGGCTGCCTGATCCAGGACTGCCTTGTTTGCCTGGTGAGGTCTCCACTTAGAAACGACGCTCTCCAGGTTCTCAATAGTGGTCCATCCTTCGCTTGCTATCGCCATTGCCTGGCTGGAGAGCCAACATGACAAAAATGCGACCGTGAAAGTGGCTCTGCCGAGTACACGTGTCCACTTTCGATTAATACCAGTTTTACGGTTAGCAGGTTTCAACGCTGGTTCCCTAAAGTATTTCAACGCTCTTTCCTCTATTAAATCCTACCCAATTTCAGGTTTTTCAAAGAGTTACGCTTATTTCTTTACTCGCGTAGCGTTGTGAACCGCGCCAGGATTTGTTCTTAAGCAACTCTCTCGTTTCTGGATTAATGGACGATTCCCGACTAGGAGTATCTCAAAATCTCATTTGCTCGCTTCCGAACATCTTTCAAAGTTGGTTTTGTTCAGAGCGATGCTTGTCTTCTTCTTAGCATGACAAACGAAAACAAAAGTCCGATTACCGACCAGGCAATAAGCACCGCGGCGTCCCTGGCATAATCAGCGGGGATTGAGAGCATGACACCTTTGAATGCGTCCGCGCAGTAGTACATCGGGAACGACTGTGCAAAGATCTGCTCCCACTGGGGCATTCCTTCGATTGGCACGATGATCCCGGAAGCAAACATAATGGCCACTCCGGCAATGGAGATGGTCATGGTGTAAATCCTGATCGTCTTCAGGAGGCACGCGATTCCCAGCCCCAGGCATGTGAAGCAGAACATGGAGAGCAATGTTATGGCAACTAAGCCAGCGTAGTTATTGCCCAGGGTGAAACCTATCGTCGGTGCTGTTATGAGCAGTGCCAACCAGAGAACGATCGCTGCTTCGATTGTGACGGTGACTGTCTTGGCGATCATCGCGGATCTCAGTCCGTTTGGTGCCAGTATGATCTGGCGGTATGTTTTCTCCATCCATTCATAAATCCAGGAGAAACCAAGGTTCATACAGGCGAGGACGTAGCAGAGATATGCCACCAGTCCTGGGGTCAAATAATCGCGCAATGAAATTTTAACAGGAAAAAGTGTAGTGGATTCCACCGGAATGCTAAGGTCTCCTGATTTGTCGCTGAGAGCCTTCAAGAGTCCCATCGATATCTGGTCGTCCACCAGTGGATTGTAGCCCTGAGTAATTATCTTCACGCTGTCTTCCAGCAAATCTTGATCGACTTGAGCGAGGGCTACAATTTTGCCGGCAGCCAAGTCTGCTTTTGCTTTTTTCAGGTCATCGTAGCGAACGACGTTAAATCGCTTCGCCGACTGTAGCTGTTCTGAGAGATGGCTGGCGTCAGCAGGATCATAAACTCCGAAAGGCATGCCGACTACACCGCTGATGGTATTGCCGACGGCCCCGATGATGAGAATCGCCAGGATTACGCTCGAAATAAAATAGAGCGGACGTCGCGTCCATTGCAGCATGTCCTTTTTCATTATCGCCAGTATTGCCTGCATCTACTTTGTGTCCTTTGCTTTTGCGACAGGCTCTCTTGAATTGAGATCGGCACTACTTTCGATACCATCAAGTAAGCTGGAGCCGTCTTTATAGCGCGAAAATGCGATAAAGACCTCCTCCAAATTCGGCTCGTTGGTGGAAAATCGAGTAAACGGCAGATCCCGTTCGTTCAACCAGGCAAGGAACTCTGACAGACACCTGGAAAGATCTTTTTCCTCCGGCTGTGTCATTTTTATTGTTTGTCTCAACCGATCGAATTCAACATCTGTATTGAACCGCTGTCGTAACTCGGCAAGCGTTGCATCCATCATTCCGTTTTGAGGCACTTCTGTCAGACGAACACAAATCTGTCTGATTCCTCGAATCATGTGTCTCAGCTCCTGTATGGAGCCCTCCGCAACCAGTCGCCCCTCGCGAATAATGCCAATTCGATCGGCGAGAAGTTCAGCCTCTTCCAGATAATGAGTCGTAAGGAGAATCGTCACGCCGCTGTTCTTGAGTTCTGTCAACGTTTCCCAGATCTGCCGGCGAGCAACCGGATCCAGACCCACAGTCGGTTCGTCCATGAAGAGAACGCTTGGTTCGTGAAGAAGCGCGCTGGCGATGGCTAGCTTTCGTTGCATGCCACCAGAGAAAGTGCCAACACGATCGTTGGCTCTGTCTGCGAGACCAGATTTCGAAAGGAGGTCTTGAATGCGCGTTTCTGCGTGGCCCTTTTTCATTTCGTACAGGTCTGCTATGAATCTCAGGTTCTCGTAAGCCGTTAGCTCGTTATAAACCGCCACATCTTGCGACACTATTCCGAAGGTTCCCTTTATTTTCTCTGGGTCTTTTGTTCCGTCGAAGCCCGAGATGAAGAAACGTCCTTGGGTGGGAGCGACGAGAGAAGTGAGCATGTTGACGGTGGTTGTCTTTCCCGCCCCGTTATCTCCCAACAAGGCATAAAGCTCACCTTGCGCTACTTTTAAATTGAGTCGGTCGACACAAGTTCTTCCTGCGAAGATTTTCGTCAGGTCTACCGTATGTATTGCAAATGAGTCATTCGTACTCAATAGAATCGAATCCTTACTCTTTGAGCTTGAGACATGCTTGACGATCTGGCTACTGCAGGTCAGTAGGACGCTTCCGATGATGCGGATGAAGCAGCTGATGAGGCTCTAGCCGCCTCGGCGCGTGCGGAGCTTACCAGAGATTGTGCTTGGGGATTACCTTGTGCCTTATAACTAGCGCGTTCAGCTGCTGCACGTGCCTCTGACGCATAATATTGCGCTTCCGAGGCGGCCGACTGTTTTTCGCTCGGATTGCTAGCCGAACGTACCCGATCCAAATACGCCTGAGCCTGCGAGGCTTTGTTTCTTGCTATGCCGAGTTCGTACTGAGTTGCGTTGTAGCTGGACTCTTGCCTGCTATTGTCCGCAGATTTGGCTGCTTCGTCTTTGTTTTCGGAGCCGAAGATGCTGCTCCACAAGTCTTTCTTGGGCGCGTTTGGCAGGGCAAAGCCGACACCACTAGGTTGTTGTGGAGATTGTTGGGGCGCAAAACTGAGAGATTGCTGTTGCATGCCTGGAAAACCCCCAAACTGCTGCATTCCTGCAGAAGACTGAGTGGTGGGCCAGCCGCCTTGAGCCATGGGTTGCGGCCAGTTGCCCTGTTGCATGGGCGTGGGCCAGCTTCCCTGCGGCATAGGCGGAGGGCTGGAGGCTGGCAAATTGCGTCCTTGAACTACTGGTAAATCAGAGCGAGTGGACCCGTATACGTCGTTCATCATGCTCGACAAATCCTGGGAACCGCCGGCATTGCCTCCGAGCTGTTGAGCGGATGGGTCAATCACTTCGGACAGACGCCCCTCGGGAAGCAATTCTCTTGCCGCTTCCGGAGCGATCGGACCCGGCCCGTCCATGTCGGGTTGAGTCGGCGGGAAGGCATTCATGCCTGGCTGCGCATTGGGTGCCGCCGGAAAGTAGGCAAAAACAAACATCAAGGCCGCGAAACCGATCAAAATGCTCAAGAAGGTTTTCTTATGCTGGTCCATTCGTAAGAGCCCAAGAGATTCAATGCTAAATACTTCTATACCCGTCCATCTTAACTATTTTGCAGGAATACTGCTGAGCTTCTGCCCAACTCTGCGCATCGCTAGCCGGTCAGGCATTCTTTAGTCGGGTTCGACCGGCATTTAATGTGTAGACTTGAATGCCGCTTAATCTACAACATGCCAGCTATTTGCTATTCGAGAATCAGCAAAACCCTCAAGATTGTCAGGAGCCCAAGCATGACCAGCGCGAAAAAGGAAAGCAAGAGACTGAGCCTTCAAGATTGGCTTGCTTGTCTTTCTGTGGCCACCCTCATAGGAGTCTGTGCATGGTCTGCCTGCCATACCTGTCTGGTGGAAGCGCTCGAGGTCAAACCGAAAGCTGAGCCTGAGAAGATCGCGAACATCAAGTACGTGAAAGACGGCACGGAACGACAGACGCTTGATCTATATCTTCCAAAGTCAAAACCCGGACCGTTTCCCCTGATTATTTGGATTCATGGCGGGTCATGGATGTATGGCGACAAAGGGGAGAACTGTCTAGCTGCGCGCGAT
>CAYTDR010000065.1:0-4626 GCA_964436185.1 uncultured Candidatus Obscuribacterales bacterium
ACTGCCCAAACTCGACGAGATCCGAGTCGATCTACAAGAATGCCGCCACAGACGGTCATAATCATGTAACCGATGCCGAATGCAGAAGCAATGAAACCGAAGTCCTGATCGTTCAGACCAAATTCGCTTTTGATCGCTGAGATGGCATAAGAGATGGCTGAGCGGTCAAGGTAGTTCACCAGCGTGATGAAAAATGCCAATCCCAGAACTACCCAACGGAAGCCACTTTTCTTATTGTTGTCTTTCATAATTTGGACGCCAAAACATCGTAGGGGGACTGGGCTCAACGTCTGCCATAGCCAGTCGGGTGAACGCCAGCAACCGCGTTTAGTAGCGATTGAACGTAAATCTCCTACTAAGGATATGCTATTTGAAGTCAAAGCTACCCCTGAATTTGGGACAACCTGGAGAAAAAAGTTTAACCTGGTCTGGCGAAGGCTTAAGGACAGGAAGAACTGGCGGAGTGCAGCAGATGAGCAGCGGCGATGATCAAATCCGATGTTTGCCAGGAAAGGCAATATCGCAAGCGTCAGCGCTGTTTGGACATCTGTAAAAGTCCAAACGTCAGGCGGTGCGAATAAATCAGACGAGGCTCGGCGGTGTTTCAGGTTTCGCGGTTCCGACTGATCTGGGTGAAAATAGGCGGAGCGGAACTTCAGGAGGATTAAGTGTCTTGTTGCTTGTATGATTAAGGCATTGCCAAATTAGCTTCATAGTCTGCAGTCGAGATACCCGCGCGCCCACTGACTGAGCTAACATTGCAGTTGAGAATTCGTTCCTCCCATGCAGCGATGTCGATGAAAAACTTCCTGGACAGATTGAAAGAGAAGGTCCTCATTTTTGATGGGGCGATGGGAACGTCCATACATAATTATGACCTGACGCTCGATGATTATCAGGGGTGTGAGAACTGCCCGGAAGTCCTGGTGGATTCCAGACCTGATGTTATTGCTGAGATTCACGAATCTTACTTTCGCGTCGGCTGCGATGCGGTAGAGACCGATACCTTTGGTGGCTCGCCTGTGGTGCTGGCGGAGTTCGACATTGCTCACCGAGCCTATGAACTCAACAAGAAAGCTGCGGCGCTAGCCAAGGATGTGGCGTCTTCGTACTCGTCGGGTGGGCAGCAACGCTATGTTTCCGGTTCCATTGGACCGACCACGAAACTGCCTACACTGGGGCACATCTCATTCAAAGATATGAAGGACGCTTATTTCGAGCAAGTCCGAGGGTTGGTCGATGGTGGTGCAGATGTTTTGCAGTTCGAGACAGGGCAAGATCTGCTTCAGGCGAAATGCGCCGTAATCGCTATGCAGGACGTTTTTCGGCTTGTCGGTCGCAGTGTGCCGATTATTGTGCAAGTCACCATCGAAGCGCCTCCATTAAGTACTATGCTTGTTGGCTCTGATATCAGTTGTGCTCTGGCAACTTTGGCAGCTTTTCCCATCGACGTGATTGGTATCAACTGCGCCACCGGACCGCAGGAGATGCTCGATCCGATTCAGTTCCTCTGCAACAACACCTCCAAATATGTATCAGTCTTACCCAATGCCGGATTACCGGAGAACGTCGATGGCAAGACAGTTTATAAGCTGACTCCTGATGAGCTGGCTCAGTCTCTAAAACACTTCGTCGACCATCAGGGCGTAAACATCATTGGTGGCTGTTGTGGTACCACACCCGAACACCTGCGGAAGGTCGTGGAATTGGTGGGTGAAGTGCCACCAAAGGAGCGGCATCCACTCATCACGCCTGCGGTTGCCAGCGTTTATTCAAGTCTTCCGCTCGACATCGATAACCCGCCGCTGATCGTGGGAGAGCGCACCAATACTAATGGCAGCAGGAAGTTCAAGCAGCTGCTCGATAAAGAAGATTGGGACGGGATGGTGGCGATGGCGCGAGGGCAGGAGCGTGAGGGCGCCCATGTCCTTGATGTTTGCACTGCCTATGTCGGACGAGATGAAATCTCCGATATGACTCGGTTGATCAAGCGATTGAACACCGACATTCAAATGCCCATAGTAATCGACACGACGGAATTTCCAGTTCTCGAAGCAGCGCTCGAATGCATCACCGGTCGTCCAATCGTTAACTCGATTAACTTGGAAGATGGCGAAGAGAGCATGATGCGCAAGGTCCATCTGCTGAAGAGGTTTGGTGCTGCCACGGTCGCGCTGACGATCGACGAAGACGGGATGGCAAAGACCGCAGACAAGAAAGTTCTTGTGGCGCAGCGAATTCACGATCTGACTACGGGGGCCGGTCTGGCTCCGTCCGATCTGATATTCGACGCGCTTACATTTACTCTATCAACTGGCAATGACGACGATCGAAGGCTCGGGCTGGAGACTCTTGAGGCAATTCGCAACATCAAGCGTGAGATGCCGGGTGTTAAAACCATACTTGGTGTCAGCAATATTTCCTTTGGTTTCGATCCGGACATTCGCCAAATTTTGAACTCGGTTTTTCTGCACTTTGCTGTCGAATACGGTTTGGACATGGCAATCGTCAACGCCCAGAAGATTCTGCCGTTGTTCAAGATCAGCGAGGAAGAACGAGAATTTCATAGGCGGCTGATCTTTGACGAGCGAACGGCTGATTACGACCCTCTCTTCGCACTTCTGGATTACTACAAATCCAAGTCGGGAGATAAGGAGAAGATCCGCATCGAGGACCGGTCGCAATCGATCGAGGACGTGCTCAAACAACGCATCATAGATGGTGACCGTGTTGAGTTAGAGAAGGACCTGAATAAGGCTCTGGAGAAATACAGACCGTTGGACATAATCAACAACTTCCTTCTCGATGGCATGAAGGTGGTCGGAGATCTCTTCGGTGCCGGCAAAATGCAGCTTCCTTTCGTTCTCCAGTCAGCAGAGACAATGAAGGCGGCAGTGGCATTTCTAGAACAGTTCATGGAGAAGATCGAAGGTGCGCAGCGCGGCACGATGGTACTGGCTACGGTGAAGGGCGACGTGCATGATATTGGTAAGAACCTTGTCGACATCATACTTACGAACAATGGCTACAAGGTAGTAAATCTCGGCATCAAGCAGCCGATCGAGAATATAATCGCAGCCTCGGTCGAGAACAATGCAAGTTGCATCGGCATGAGCGGACTGCTGGTAAAGTCGACTGTAATTATGAAGGAGAACCTCGAGGTCCTCAATCAAAGGGGCATAAACACGCCGGTCATCCTTGGTGGTGCGGCTTTGACGCGACGGTATGTTGAGGAAGACTGCAGACGTACATACTCCGGACTGCTTTTCTATGGACAGGACGCTTTCGACGATCTGAAAATTATGGAGGCGCTCGGAAAAGTTAAAGAGGGGAACGGTAAATTCTCAAACCTTACGGAAGAGCAGATACTACAATTCGTCTCTGGTGTTATCGCTGTTGATCACGATAGTGCTGTTGAAGAAGAAGTTATAGACACTGCACCTGATGCTGAGAACGTAGATGACGAGGAGTCACTTCTTGCCATGCGACTTTCGCGCGCAGACACGGTCGATTCAGAAGCTGATCCTGTGGAACGCCTGCCTTCCGCGAGCGAGGCTGCAGAAGCTGCCGAGAAAGAGGCGAAGGAGGTAATGTACTTCTACAGCCCATCCGATGTATCCCGCGATGTCGAAATACCGACACCGCCATTTTTCGGCAGCCGTATTGTCGATGATGTGCCGCTTTCTGAGGTGTTCAAGTTTATCAATCGAACGGTCCTTATTAAAGGGCAGTGGCGTGTTCGCCAGCAAGACATGCCACAGGCGGAGTACGATGCTCTTTTGGAGAAGAAGTTCTATCCGATTCTCGAAGAGATGCAACAACGATGCATCGATGAAAAGCTACTTGTTCCCAAGGCAATTTACGGATACTTCCCCTGTCAGTCGCTGAAAAATGAGCTCCTGGTGTTCGACCCAGAGGAGCCATCAAAAGAGATTTTGCGTTTCCGCTTTCCTCGTCAAAAGCACGGTCGCCATCTGTGTATTTCAGATTTCTTCGCTGCGGCCGAAGAACCGCGGAAGGACGTTTTGGCACTACAGATAGTGACCATGGGAGAACGTGCAAGCGATTACGCTCGGTTACTGTTTGAGAATGACAAGTACGCAGATTACCTTTATTTTCACGGTCTGTCTGTCGAGTCGGCGGAAGGTTTAGCCGAGGTTATTCACCGGAGAATTAGAACAGAACTCGGTTATTCGGGCGAAGATGCTGCAGACATGAGCAAGCTCTTCCAGCAAGGTTATCGAGGCACCAGATACAGTTTCGGATATCCTGCTTGTCCAAATCTAGAAGATCAGTCATTTCTCTTCCAACTCCTTCAGCCAGAGCGAATCGGCATTGCTCTAACTGAGGAGTTTCAGTTAGTTCCTGAGCAAAGCACATCTGCGATCGTTGTACATCATCCGGAAGCGAAGTACTTCAACATATTGAGATCTCAGGTGTTGAGCCGATGAGGATAGTCTGAAATTCGCGCTTTCGAGAGGTAGAAAAGCTGTCTTTCGCGAGCGGTCAACGTCCGGCTCAGACACTTTGCTGTGGGGAAGAAGGTTTGTTCGTTTCTGCCAAGGCGAAAGTGTCGGTTCAATTTTGGTCGTTTTTTTGAGGTGGGTTAGTTCCTGAAGGAATGCA
>CAYTDR010000065.1:4726-15237 GCA_964436185.1 uncultured Candidatus Obscuribacterales bacterium
ATTGCACGAACACAGGTGGGTTAGTTCCTGAAGGAATGCAATTGCACGAACACAGGTGGGTTAGTTCCTGAAGGAATGCAATTGCACGAACACAGATGGGTTAGTTCCTGGAGGGATGCAATTGCACGAACACAGGTGGGGAAGTTCCTGAAGGAATGCAATTGCACAGCCTCCGCTGAGCAGTACGTGATTTTGATGCAAATCAACGATCATTCAAGCGTCGGAGCTTTGTTATTTTCAGAACTGATAGATCAATGAAGACAAGGACAGCGGGCTAATTCCGCCCTTTAAAGATTAAACCTGAAGTTAATCAGCAGATCCATGAACTTTTCTTGTATACCATACGTATATATGTGTGTGGCCAATATTGGAGGATGCGCTATGAAGGAGAAATCGCTCGAGAAACTCATCCGGACCGAAGCTGGTTGTATTCAATTATTGATAGAGATTCGTTTTCCGAATGGATTTGAATGTCCGAGATGTTTTCACTCGCGGTGCTACAAATTAAAATGCCGGCGTCTTTTGGAATGTGCACGCTGCAAATTTCAGGTGTCGGTCACCTCTGGCACAATTTTCGCCGGAATGAAAACACCGCTGACGAAGCTTTTCTATGTAATTTTCAATCTCGCGAATGGTGAAAGCATGCAGGCTGCAGATCTTGCTCGCAAGCTGCAACTTGTTGCCTCTACAGCTTGGCGACAATTGCACAAGTTCAGAATCATGATAGAAGAGCAGTTTCGGCTAGCGGAGACAGTACTGGTTGATCGTGGTTTCTTGAAGAATGTTCTGTTCCGACGATGTAGAGACTCGGAAGCGGTAACGGACGAGGATACAAGCTTCGACAACAGTTGCCCCGAAGGAGATTTGGACATTGAAGAACGGCAGGCCGCGGATGATTTTTGCCAACACCTCAGGACTGTTTTTCATGGAATAAGCACGAAATATTGCCAGGCATATGCCAGCGAATATGCCTTTATAACCGGCTCTCGCCCTACCTTTCGCGAGTTGCTCGTTGCTTGTCTTCGTTCAGCTCCGAAGACAACATCAACCATCGTAGACTACAGTTCGCCCGATAAGATCGCCCTTCCCTTAGTGCAGAGCTTCAAGGCGCGAGCCTCACCATCCTCGTAGTTATATGCTCGGATGGTCTGTCAATAGCCGGGTGGCAACGGACCTGGGTCGTTTAGATCGACTAACTCGCCATTCGCCTCAATGGCGAGGGCTTCCCGCTTGGCAATTTCCAGAAGGAGAGGATAAACCTCTTCCAGAATCGGTTCGTCTCTGGATTTTAGGTGTAGTGCGACTATGCGAAACGGGATGTAGCCATACTCCTTCATCACTTGATCTTTCTTGTCATCGTCAAGGTCGTCCTGGTCTTCCTCTCCCATAAGCCGATGCTCGACAAGCCATCCATCCGGTGTGGACAGCGTTGACGCGATAGTCGCGCGTATTCGCTCCAGGTCCGCGGTAGATACGGGCCCTTTTCCGTGCAGCTCCAGATCGTATGACATTGCTTTTTCCTTTCTGAGGTCTACTCTGCGTATTTATCTAGCCAGGAGACAGTCTGCTTCATCGCGACCGCATCGACATTGGTGTCTTCGTAGACATAGTGGTCGCCGTTTTCCAGCGCCATGTACTGTTTCTCTTTTGTGGCCAGGTTGTCGTAGACCTTTTGTGCACCTTCTGGTCTCGACTCGCCGTCCTTTTGACCCTGAACAATTAGAACCGGCATCTTCGCAATTCTGCTGGCGAAACGTTTTGTTTTGTACATATAAAACTGGCAAGCCATCAGTTCTTTCGGGGACAGATCTAACCGAACACCCTGGTCTTTTCTAAATGCTTGCTGCAGGTCTTTCTTGGGCGTCGCGACAGTGAGCAGCTCCTCACCCTTCGCCCTGCTCCTTTTATTGCCCGCTGCGAAGCGGGTGCCAACGCTTATGTAATTGTGGAGTGTCCTGAAGTGCTCGCCGCCGGGTGCTGCTGAAATGATACCGGATATGATATCAGGAAACTCTGAGGCAGCCTCCAGCGCCAGTGCACCACCCATTGCTTCACCAAGCAAAAAGACAGGTGTTTCTTTGTTTTCAGACTTCAGCTTGTCTAGTACTTTCTTGATATCGGCCAGAGTATTCTTGAGGTCCATCTTGCCCTCATCGCCTTTACCCTCCCAGCCTCCAAACCCTCTCAAGTCCATAGAATAAACTGTGTATCCCTCGGCCGCCAGCCTTTCTCCAACATTCTCGAAGGCTCCTTTATGCATGCCCAGTTCATGAAGGCAGACTACGAATCCCTTATCCTTTCCACCTGTACTTTTCCAGCGCAAAAGCGCCGGCAACCCAGAGACTAGCTCGACTTTCTCCGCGTCGCCTCCTCGCAAAGTGGTGCCCTTGTCTTTTCCATTCTCGGCGCTTTGCCGCTCATCCGCCGCCGAACTCGATGGAAAAACTGCAGGGATGATTAGAGTGGTGAGCAGAACTATTTTGCAAAGAAAAGCTTTGTATGGCTGCTCGTCTCTTCTTGTCATCGAAAGCACCTCAACTGAACGATCATGTTGGAAGACCACGCAGCTCATCGATTTAGGAGCAAACGTGGCTGTTAGCTAATTGATTTTACAGTAGAATTTACTCGTGGTGCGTTCACAAGAGTATGGTGAGTAATCACTCGTCTGGAATTGCCTGCTGAAACAGGGTGTCGCGAGGGCAAAGAATTGGAGACTGCCAGCAAAACCATTTTCACAATCGGTCATTCGAACCATTCCATGAAAGCCTTTCTTGAATTGTTGAAGCCATCCGCGATCGAGGTTCTGGTTGATGTGCGCTCGAACCCCTATACACGTTATTCGATTCATTTTAACCATGAGCCGTTGAAGGTCGCAATCCAGAACACCGGTCTGAAGTATCTGTTTCTCGGCAAGGAGCTCGGCGGCAAACCGAAGGAGACCGAGTTCTATGGCGATGACGGCTATTTAGTATATGCGCGTGTGGCGCAATCGGAGCGATTTAAGGGAGGGCTCGAGCGGCTGATTAAGGGGGCGCATCAGTACAATATTATCTTGATGTGCGGTGAAGAGAATCCTGCTGGTTGTCATCGTCGTCACCTCATTGCTCGCACGCTCGCTGAGCGGCAGATTGAAGTCATTCATATTCGCAAAGACGGACGATATCAAAACGAAGCAGACTTGCTTGCCGAGGAGAGCGGCGCTGACACTGGCGGAGCCGTTCAGCTGTCCCTATTTCCGCCTCCGAGCTGATGCCTGCTTCTCAAGCTTTAGGTAATCCTATTTTCGTATCGAAATGAAGAACGTTGAGCATCGGCCGAGATCTGCTAAGAGAGCCGCGATATAGAGGGGTGTCGAAAAGGAGGGTTCGAGCTGCCGCCGCATATAGTGGCGTAATGACTGGCTGTTTTTCTTCTGTATGTGATTGGCCGTGTCGGCTGTTGAGCTTCATGGCTGGAGAACCGTGCTCTCTGCCTGTGCATGCGTACTGCGAACGGAATGTTGCCGCAACGTGATCACAAATCTGCTGGTGTGGCGGAACTAGAAGTACTTTTCTGGGTTCGTGGAAACGAGATCCAGAAGCGCGACCCGCTTGGTGCTGCTTTGGATATGCCAATCTTGCCGCCCTGTAACTCCACAAGGATCCTGCTTATGTACAATCCGAGACCCGTTCCTTCTGTCTCTTGATCGAGCCTGGAAAAACGCTGGAAGAGCTGGGAAGTCTTTTCCTCCGGCACTCCCGGCCCACTGTCGATAACAGAAATACGTAAGTCATCACCATCGGTTTCGACCTCGATTCTCACCAGACCTCCTTGCGGTGAAGCCTTGATCGCATTTGATAGAAGATTCACCAGGACCTGGATCATTCGTGTGTAATCGCCCAGAAGTGTTGTGTCTGAAGGCAATTGATTGTCAACTACAAGTGAAACTGATTTCTTGCTTGCCAGATAATTGGACGCCCGAACGGCGCCAGCGATAAGCTCTCCAATCGAGACGAGAGTACTATCCAGCTGAATCGTTTCTTTCGCCTCCACTGCAAGCGTGTTGACGCATTGCAAGTCATCGATCAGGCAAGACAGCCTGATCAGTTCTGAGCTAACGATCGCCAATTGTTCTTTTACGCGCTCAGGAAGAGGCTCCTTCAGATTTATCTCCTCGATGGACGATCGAATCTGGTTGACTGGAACGAACAGGTCGTCGCGAAGCAACGAAAGCAGTTTCAGACGCTCGCGTTCCAGGCTGTCAATCTCATTTGCTGTGTTGTAGAAAAATCTATCCAGGTATGCGATATCATCACCTCCTGGTGCAGGCTTGAGTAGCTTTCTCCTGGTTCGCAGCCGATCCGCGTTCTGTCGAACTGACGACAATCGACGCACCAGATACCTGCCCAAGAGAAGTGCGGTGCCGATAGAGGCAATGCAACCTATGATTGAGATCGTCATGATCTGGAGACTCAAACTCTTGAATAGATCAAGCAACTTTTGAGACGACGCGGATTGACTCATCTCATTGGAGACAACGAAACTGCCTGTATCAATCAGAAGAGCCTCGTCAAAACTTCTTTGATTGACCATGTCAATGATTGCTGGGATCTTCTGTTGCGCTCGAGCAATTGCACTTGTCACAGACATTATCTTGCGGATGTTCGATTCCCATCTACTCAAATCACGATCATATTTAAGTGAGCCGCGCGCTTTGCTGATTTTGTCTATCGTGCGCTCAATCTGCCGTAGTGTTCGCTGTCTACTCTGATCGACTTCCGGATCACGCAAGATGGCGAGAATCAATAACTCAGTTACGCCCGACGATACGTTGCTGGCCCAATGTACGACGTTGCGAGACTGGATCTCACTTTCCAGCTGTCGATGTCCGACAAAGAATGCAGAGACGATGGCGAGAATAGTAACCAGATTGACTAAGCATGAAAAGGAGAGAATTAGGAGAAACTTAGATCGAAACTTACTCTGGGTGTCAAACGGTACGGCATCGTCCATCCGGCCCGAAGTGCTATCGCCAGGAAAAAGAATTTCAATCTCGTCCCAGTTCTCATCCTGTGAATGTGAAAGTCGAGCAGTATATATATTCGACATGAGCGCGGCTGTTCTGATGCTATCCTCTCTGGTATCAGAGTGTGCAGCGGCGGACGATGCTTCCTTTGTCATGCGCAGCTGCAGGCAGGTCTTTCCTTGTTTTTCTGTCAGCTTCAGCATCGTTGTCTGCGGCTTGTCGAAAGACTTGATGAGAAATGCTACCAGCCTGGCCAGTGGTTCTGCAGGCAGTGTCACTTTCAAGTCGTCGAAGTCGCATGAGAATGTTCGAATATCGCTCAACCCTTGGTTCTCGAGCTCTTCATAGATGGCATCTTCTATCCTTTCATTCGATATCGATTGAGTGCCTGTGCTAGATGCCTTCACTCTGGCGAATTCGAGCAATATGCTAGTTACGAATACAAGCATGTCTGAGATGCCTCGAATGCGGCAAAGGCTTGTCAGTGCTGAAGGTGTAACAGCGCCGTATCTTCCAGTTTCTATCAACTCGAGGCTGCCTGCCACTGAAGTCAGTGGTGCCTTCAAGTCGTGGGCCACCATTGATGATAGCTCCTGCCTCGCATTTTCCAGTTTCATGATTTGCTCGCTCGCGCTGATGACCGCCGCTTCCACGTCAGCCATCTCACCAGGAGCTAGAGTCCCAGGAGCCATCTTTGTGCGCGAGCCGAACTCTTTCACTTTCTCGAAAATCCCAGCGAGCTGCTGCGAGAGAACATTCTTCGACCAGGCGAATGCCGATATCAGCGATAAGAGTGACAAGAAAGTTGCCATGGCCAAAACGCAAATCAGTTTTGTCGTGGAGTTGGAATCAGCTGCTAAGTCGACGTTCTCGAACCTCCTTTGCAGTTGGCTGAGGTCTTGCATTGAGCTACGAACAAGCGCTCTTCCTTTGTCTGACTGTTCTTCCGATGGACCTAAAGTAGCGATTGAAACTGTGAGAAGAATACTTTCCATCTTCATCAGTTTCGCTTCTTTCCGGAGGAAGCTGTCGACGAGCTTGGACGACTGCGGATCTCCTCTGGTCCGTTCCTTCAGTTGAGCAGTGAGTTCCTTCAGCGACGCGGTATTTTCAATGAATTTCGTTCTTATCCTTTCGTAGCCGGTCATGCTGGTTAGGAACGCTGCGGACAGGCAGTTCGTGTGCTTGTGTTGCACATTGTCAATCAGTGCCTGCAAGTCTTTTTTTTGGATCTCATTGCCTAACTTCGAGTTGAGATCTTGAAGATAGATTTGCATGAAAAAGAGAAGAACGATCTGGAGCGTCACAGGAACGAGGAAAAAGATTGCGACAGTCCTGGTTATTCGCATAAATGGGGCTATTCGTTCGGCAGCCGATAGCCTAGACCTCTCTGGTTTTCTATGAACTTCTCTGAATCTTGAACCTCAAGCTTCTTTCTCAACTTGGCTATACAGCTGCGCACCGAGATGTCGGTAGCCTCAGTGTCCAGTTTCCAGACACGATCGATCAAGGCTGATGATGAGAACACCAGACCGATGTTCCGCATGAAAAACTCGAGCAGAGCCAGTTCTCGTGGTTGAAGGCGAATCTCTTTGCCAGCCTTCTTAACCAATCCCTTGCGTGGTTCTAGCTGGATATCACCATAGCGCAGTAAGTCTCCGGCGGCGTGCGACTTGTCTCGATCGATCGTTCTCCGCAATAGCGCACGCGTGCGCATAGCCAGCTCTCTCATTGAAAATGGTTTCGACAGATAGTCGTCAGCTCCAGTGTCGAATCCAGTCTCTTTGTCGTCGATAGAACTACGGGCGGTGATAAAAATGACTGGAGCCAACCCTCCCTTCTTTCGATATGCCTGGCACAACTCAATTCCCGAAGTATATGGCAGTTCCCAGTCGAGGACGAGAAGGTCAAAGTCGAACTGGTCCAACAGACCCATTCCATCGTCGCCATTGAATGCCAGCTCTACATCATGATACTCGGCATTGAGGGTCTCCTGGATAAGATTTGCCAGGACTGCATCATCCTCAACTACTAGTACTCTTGCCATAGGAACTTGTCCAGCTATTTGAGGGACTTATGCCACAGGCAAAGGGCACCTAAACCAATACCGCAGGCAGATACGCACTACACGAACAACGCAGTGCGGTCAGTCTTATATTTTTGCCTGTCTGTGACTCGTTGAAGTTGGCGGTAAACCTCAACCGGTCAGCTTCCCCGATAAGTGGAGTAGCCGAATGGGCTCAAAAGCAGTGGGACGTGGAAGTGTTGCTCGGGATTGTCGATCCTAAAAACGACAGGAACGAACGGGTAGAATCCAGGGATATGATTAGCCTCCAGATAGTCTCCCGTGTTGAACACCAGTCGATAAACGCCGGCCGTTAATGTCTTTCCCGTGGTAAGGTCCATGATTCGGCCATCTTGATTCGTAGTTCCTGAAGATATAGGTCTCCATTCCTCACCATCTCTGAATTCGAGTGCTACAGCCACACCGGCGGCAGGGCGTCCCTGAGCGGTATCCAATATATGCGTTGTGATTCCAGCCATTACAGTTTCTCCAGTCTGAGGCAAGTAATTTTCTTCTGTTCGGCACCGGCATTGGTGAGCTCTTCTGCACGAGTGTTGTTGATGCGGCCGTTGAGTATGTCGAGCATTTCGGAAGCGGACTTACCCGTTGCGCAGACTATGAAAATAAAGCCGAACTTAGCCTCATAGACCGAGTTCTGCCGGGCAAGATCTTCGATGACGGAATGCTCCGCACCGTCCACGCCAGATTGTTCTCGCTCGGACCAATTTTTCGTTGCACCGTACTTTTTCTTCAGGCTTTCCACATCTCCGATTTTCGGATGGGCGTCGAATGCCTCCAGCCAGTCAGTCTCATCAAGCAGCGCCCAGATACTCTCGGCTTGAAACACCAGTTCTTCGTCAGTCGCATATGGTCGGCTGAGAGCCATCTCAGAAGCCCAGCGCCGCGATCCACAACACTTGAGAAATGTCTGTTCCGCCGATTTGCTATCAAGCTCGTTGATATGATTTAAGTTCATCGCTTTCTTGCTTCCCGCTGGGGGCTGTGTCTTTCGGAAGAGCGCAATGGATGCGCAATCGACTTACGCCACCGTCCGGTCTGATGCTTATGCGAATATGAGAGTATGGACCCTCCGATTTGAGCTCTTTTTCGTAGTAGTGGCGATTGTCTGCTTGCAGCTTTGTCTCTGGCAAAATCTCCACCCAGTTGAAGTTGGCTGCATTGAGATTGTCTATCTCCGCACCTTCGGCAGCGCAACCTTCTATCCAGCAAGAGTCAGGAAAGTTGCCCTTGTAGTGATTGGTGTCTACTTCTATCTTTCGCACCAGACCGGATTTGGCCAGTTTGACTATGGCCCAGTCATGGCCTGGGAGGTCTCGTCGTCTCCTCGTTTCCCAGCCGCCGCCCATGTTCGTCGCTCGTCCCGGCAGAATCATATTGTTCTTGTTGCCGAAAAACATATCATTGCAACCAATCACCAGCCCGCCGTTTTCCAGAGCAGCAAGGTCGATAAGCGCATCAGGACCGAGTTTGCTCCAGTCTCTCACTACATCACCGTACACACGCAGTCTGGCAACACCTCCATCGGGATAGATGTGTAGCCTCACATGCGTCCAGGGGCGCTCATCTTCGAGAACGGAGAAGATGTTTTGTGATGCTTGCTTGAGAGCGGTCTTGGGTAGGTTCTGGACCCATTTATCCTCGTCGATATCTGTCGAGGCGAGAACGTCGTCATCAATGCAGGCGGCATCAAGCGAGGCGTATGACGGGCTGTTTCCCAGGAAATGATTTGTGTCTACGTCGACTCCTTTGATCTTGCCTGGCGCGCCTAATTTGATTACACACCAGTCATGACCGGGCACGCGCTTTCTGCGAGTTTCCCAGCCGTCCATCCACTTGCCTCTGTCCGTATACTCGTCCGGCAGGTATACACCGCGACCAGGCTTAATCAAGTTCTCCTTTTCGGCGAAGAACTCGTCGGATGCAAGCAGAACCTCTGCGCCCATCGCTTCTGCTGCCAGGTCGATGAGACCCGTAAAAACGGCAGCTTCCAGATTGAAACCTCTTTCCATTAGCTTCTTAACTCCACTGGTGTACGCAACAATTTTTGACCCACAGGCTGGCCGCAATGGCGACCATCTTGGAAGACCGTTTTTCCTCTCACTATTGTTTTCAACACATGGCCTTGCAGCTTCATGCCATCATATGGGGTGACCTTGTGGCGATGATGAATCATGGATTGTTCGATGGTTAGCGGCTCTTCCGGTTGCCAGACGACAATGTCAGCGTCATAGCTGGGAACGAGCAGACCCTTTTGCTCGCCTAAACCGAGAAATTCTGACGGCTTTTTCGACAGCCACTTGGAGATATCAGATATAGTGGCACCACGTTTTTGAGCTCCTGTCCAGACGGCAGGAAGAACGAATTGCAGTGAAGAAATGCCGCCCCAGGCTTTGGCTAGATCTCCTTCTTCAAGGAATTTGAGTGACGGCGAGCAGGGCGAGTGATCGGAGACCACGAAATCGATGATGCGGTCAGTCACTGCCTGCCAGAGTTTCTCTCTGTTTTCGCGTTCTCGTATAGGAGGTGCGCACTTGAAACGTGGATCTCCATCCTGGATCTCCTCGGCGGCAAAGGTCAGGTAATGTGGACAGGTCTCGACTGTGAAGGGAAGCCCGTCCTGACGTGCCTGCCGAATATTGGCTATCGCATCGGAGGAAGATAGATGAACGATGTGGACCTTGCACTTGTACTCCCGGCACAATCGAATCATGAGTTCGATGGCCTCGTTTTCCCAACGCCGTGGTCGGGACTCTAAGAATGCCTGATACGAGGACGGCTTCTCGCTCAGTCCATGCGAATGACCGTTGCAGTCGAGCTCCGCATGTACCAGAAGCGGCACGTTATGCCGAGCCAAAATCGGCATGGAAAGCCGTAAATCCGATTCTTTGGCGTCGGGAAAATCGTCTATACCAGAATGGATCAAAAAGCACTTGAAGCCTCTGACGCCTCGTTCAATCAGAGGCTCCAGTTCATCCACGTTGCCCGGTATCACACCTCCATAAAAGGCGCAGTCGACCCAGAGCTTGCCCTCTGTAGAGTCGAGCTTCTTCTCCAGCGCGTCACGAGTGGTGGTCACCGGGTCGGAGTTGAGGGGCATGTCGGCGATGGTCGTAATGCCACCAGCAGCGGCGGCTTTCGTGGCAGTCTCGAACCCTTCCCATTCAGTTCTTCCCGGCTCGTTGACGTGCACGTGACTGTCGACCAGTCCCGGCATTACCACACTGTTGCCGACATCCTCGATTGTGCAGTCCGGTTTGTTGCTACCGGTTTTGATGTCAAGGATTTTGCCGTCTTTGATGACCAGAAATCCTTTTATCATGCCCTCCGGAGTCAAGATTCGATCGCTAGAGATGGCAAAATAGTTGTCGTTCATGAGAATTATTTGTATAGACGATATGACGTCATTTTCGCATAAGGAAA
>CAYTDR010000066.1:0-10571 GCA_964436185.1 uncultured Candidatus Obscuribacterales bacterium
GATTTCGGCTCGCCGCTGTAACTGCGTGCACGCGGTCCTCCACTTTCTATGGGTCTAGCGGAATCAAATGACGATTGAGAGACTGGCTTCCCCTCGTGGAACGGTAACGATTTCGGCTCGCCGCTGTAACTGCGTGCACGCGGTCCTCCACTTTCTACTGGTCTAGCGGAATCAAATGTTGACTGAGAGACCGGCTTTCCCTCATGGAACGGCAACGACTTCGGCTCGCCGCTGTAAGTGCGTGCACGCGGTCCTCCACCTTCCTTAGCGCCACTTGCTGCTCGCATTACTCCTAGTGCACCGCCGTACATGCCATAGGTAAGTAACGGCTCCTTCAATTCAGACCAGTTATAAGCCAGTCGACCATTAGTAAGAAGAGATCGAGCCTCCGCATTGAAGAAACCACCAGCCATGCCGGACATCGTTCCAACAAAAGGAACACTCTCCATTGCCTTCTCCATCAAGTGAGAATTTAGCCCCTTATCCCATACGATTGGTAATGGTCGCAACGGTTGCGGATAGTTGCTGTACAATGCGTCTAAGATTTTCTGCTGTCCGAAGGAGGAAGATGGATTGACTCCTCGTGCCATGTTCATTCCTGTTTTCGCCATCGCCATGGCGGCAAAAGTGCCTCCATCTATAATGGCGTTGTTGTAACGTGCCTGCCAGAAGTTAGGAGCTTCTTCGCCGATTGGCTGTAGCGCTCCTCCATAAATAGCGCCGGTTATGCCTGAGTTCAATGTCTCCGCAGCACCCAAGCTTCTCATCTGTCCAAAAATTCGAGCAACTGGTGACCCTCCCTTGAATGAACTGGCGCCAATCATCGATCTCTTACTCACTCCACGATGAATCAACAACAACCACGGAATTGCGCCAGCTACCCCACCTGTTTGCTCGCCGAGCCAGTTAGCCGAAAGAAATTCGTGCGTCTTCGGAGGATCCATAAATCGAACGGTCGGCAGCAAGTTGGTCGCCAGGTTTTGATAGCCAGTCATTTCAGCTACTTTTTCACTTGTTTTGTCTACAAGTTGCATCAATCCAAGAGACGGTCCCTGGGCCAATGACCATGCAAAAGACCGGCCAAAGCTCTCAAGCATAGTTTCTTCTACAGCTGAATTTTCTGATTGTCGAGACAACTCTGCCATTCAACATCCCTCTGTGTGCGTTGTTTAAACGTTCGTAGTAAGCGGGTGCGGGAGCACTTCAAAGATCATGGCAGCCATCATCCTGCATGATTGTTGTCACAACGTGACCAGACCAATCTATCGATCCGGAACTCTCAGCAATGTCCGATAGTTCTTGAAAAATGCGGCGTCGCAGACAGCCGGCTTAAGCCGATGACGGGTACGACATAAACTCAGAATTCCGCCGAAGATGATTATCTTGTGCGGGGTTCCATTGTCCGCGCGAGTTTCGATTTTCGCCAACAACGTGCAGTCTATCTGACGCTCCCAAAGCAGCTCCAAATTTCAACTGAACCATCGGCATCTGAAAAACGTTCAGACAAGATCGAACATAACGACGTCTTCTATTCCTTCGGCAGCACATTTAACCACACGCCCATCTGGTCGAACGATGCAAGTACAACCGTAGCTGATTTTCCCATCGTACTCACCCACTACATCCGAAGATACCGTCCAGCAGCCGGTTTCAACAGCTCTTCGCTGCAAGTTCTCAATGCTTTTGCTGCGCCACCTGGAAGCAGTTTCTGGTGCGAGCATATTATTCAAGGGGAAACATAGAAGACGCGCGCCTTTCCGACTGAGCCGTTGCGCGGCATCGGGGTAGTTGGCATCATTGCAGATATTGATACCAAACGGCCAGCCGGCACACTCGAAGACTGAAAAGTCTGTGCCCGCCTCGAAGCCACGTTCGTTAGGATGGCTCTTTGAATATGTCCCAATTAGAGCACCATCCTTGATGACGACAGCAGTGTTGTAGAACTTTGCATCTCGCTGTTCAACAACACCAAGAATGAATGTGGTGCGATAGGAAGCTAGTGTATCCAATATTCCGGCAACAAGCTCGCCGCCCAACGTTAACCCCCTGCGAGCAATCGTCTGCAGATCAGGAGCGTAACCCTGCAAATAACATTCTGGGAAGATTGCAAGAGAAACCTCGTTGCCGTCGCACCATCCGAGATCTGTTTTTATGCGCTCGACTGTTCCAGCAACGTCGTCGAAAAGAGGTCTACGCTGGAATGCAGCTATGCGTAGCTCGTTCATTTGTCGTCGCGTCCTCTTTTATTGAATATCAAGATAGTGCGAATAGGGGCATGGATTTTAGTATTTTCACCAGTTAAGTAATCAGGCGAGACAGCTAATATACCAACCGTAGAACAGATGTGTTGCAAACTAAATGGACCCCTTCCAACACAGTAGCCTGGATCTTTTTGAGGTCGAACCGCCTTGCAACGGTGACGACCTTAGTAACCATACCGGCCTTATCGAGCCATTCCTACAAGCCGCGGACAAGACTCCGCAGTATTCTCCACCCGAGTGTGGCAGCTTCCAGCTTAACGAGCTGCTGATTACAGACAATACCTCGACGGACAAAGGCAAGGCACAATGGACCATTGCTATCGATCTAGCAGTCAATCTGGAAAATGCAGGTCCGAATGGACGAATGGGTGCAGAAGATAAGATCAATCGACTGAAAGAACTAAAGGATGCCACCAAAGGTAAACCGGTGGTGATCATCGCTCAGGCAGTCATGCCGAAAGGAGGTGCAACCGCCAGCGACAAGAAAGAGGTCACGCTCAAGCGCTATCGCATCAGCGACGGCAAAATTGAAGAGCTGAGCCAAACTCCATCCAAGGGATTGGCTGATGATTTGAGCGATTTACTTGCAATCGCCACTCACGACTATCCTTCAACAAGACTCGGACTGGTAGTTAATGCTCATGGGCTGGGCAACAGAGGACTTATTGGCGACACAGGACAAGTCACCCTTGCTAAGTTCGAGCAGGCGGTCAAAACCGGACTATCAGAAAGCGGACGAGAGAAACTAGACTTGCTCGACTTCGATGCTTGCTTGATGGCAGAACACACAGTGCTCGACAAAATAGGGCGGATCGCAGAGCGCATGGTTGCATCCGCAGAGGTCGAAAATACTGACGCGGAAACCGATGTAGATGGACAAAACTTGAACAAGTGGCTCGAAGCTCTACTGCAAGATCCGAGCATGGATGGTGAAAAACTCGGACGCAAGCTCATCGAGACGGCAGATGCAGGAGCCAACGACGTACGTGATGCGAAAGGCACACGAGGAACACCGACGCTGGCGCTCTTCAATCTCGGCGCAGAAGCACCATTCAGAAAGTCACTTGACGATCTCGGAGAACGCCTGGCGAAAGCGCTCGAAAACCTTACTGATAAAAACAGCATTCACGAGATAATTGATGAGCTTCCCACTTTTGGCACCATGGGCGGTTTCATCGATCCCACTCAAACGCACGAGCGAGATCTAAAAACTTTTCTTACCGCAATGGAGCGAGCCATTCAGTCCAAACAACTTCCTGATGCGGATGGAAGTCTGATCAAATCCATACGCGGTGCGCAAGAGCAACTCGCAAAAATGACTGAAGCCTTTCACGGAGCCGATCAACAAGCGCCGACTGCCGGACGCATCTTGGGACCGAGAGAACGTCAAACATATAAAGAACTGGGTGGACTATCTGCATTTCTGCCATCGCGAGCGGTGCTCGATATTCATACCGAGGCCGTGAGGCAAACGTCGATTAATTCGTTATTCTGGTGCGGAAGGGCGTCCGACGGAATAACAGTCCGACGGATGAACGCGGCCGAGATCCCCAAGAGATATGAAGCAATCGAAAAGGAATTGCGCGATCAGCCGGAGACTCTGAAGTACTGGCAAAAGACTGCCAAACCCGCTATTGAGAACCTGCAACGACACATCAACAGTCCGGAGAAAGAATTCATCGACGCAATCACCGCAGTTCAAGCAGCAGCCGAGAAGCTTTCGGGGATGCAACCATTCGCGAAGCAGATCGAGGCATATAAATCAAAGTTCGACCCCAAGCAGCTTTACGAAAAGGAAGAAGTGAACGGCGATAAAGGTTGGAACAAATTTCTCAATCGACTGAACCATTTCAAATCGCCCTAGTCACCGCAATTTGGAGAGCGCCATCAACGCCCGCGCACGAAATAGGAATCGAGACTTTTGGTACTAAAAGAAGAACATGGACAAATCCTCTCCTATGCCTCCGAGGCGCAGCCGACGCGGTTGTGACGATCTCACGCGAGCGCGCGATGAAAGCAGTCAGGGACAGATCTGGATCAGTTGCGTCAGGCCGGCAACAGCGACAACAAATTTCCCAGCAATTGATCGCTTGCTTGTTTGACCCCAGGGATTCGCTGGAGTGAATCGAATAGCGAGATCGTCTTTCCAACTGTTGTTATCAATTTATCCGTATTCGCGTATCGTTCTGACCGATCCTGTAACCAGTAAGCAAGTATCGCCAGATGAAGTATCCATAGAAGCCTGGCAAGCTCTCGTCTACGGACGGATCGTTGCTCTGCACCGGCGATCATCGCTTCAAACAATTCGATGTTTTTGTCTCGCACCTCTTTAGATTGATTCGAAAAGGGGGAAACGATCGAATCTGGATCCACCGTTTCCTTTGCGTTCACTCTTGTCTGTTATCGATGCGACTCCCGACTTACAAAGGAAATATGGTCGTGCGAAGATCGCGGATACTTCGGTATAAGTCCGCTGCCTGAGCGGCAACTGGTCGAAGACCTCCATGCCAACCTGCTTAACTTCGGGCTTGACCAATGTTCCCAGGCCGTTCACTTGATTATTGCCGCCGAGGTTAAGGCCGTGTGCCCTCGTCCGATAAGAGAAGGCGGTTGCATAAGGAAACCATCTTGAACTATTCTCGCACTGTCGACAAAAATTTCGAGGAGTTCATTGACCGGCGACGAGCAACTTCAAACTGAATATGAGTTGAAGGTTCCAGGCAACCTTCTCTCCCGCATTTTGCTACGCCCACATCTTGCCCGAACCAATTATCAAGCCGCTTTATATGCTGCGGCTCTGTTCGTCATCATCGCCTTCGTTCCCATTCTTATACTCACCTTGACCAGTGGCATCGTGCGAGGCGAGAACGTAGACATTCCGCTGCATCGGGACTTCATCACAATGGTCCGCTATTTGGTGGCGGCTCCTGTCTTGATAGTTTCGGACTGGCTAACCAGGCCATATCTCGAACGCACGGTGAATCGTTTCAATGAACTAATCGAGGACGAGGATACTGACGAGTTCAAGAAAATGTTTGAGGGAGCTTTCCTTATCCGAAGCTCGTTACTGATTGATTTTGTCATTCTAGTACTCTCCATCGGGACATCACTTTGCGGTACGGGCATCGTGCTGACGATGGGGGAG
This sequence comes from uncultured Candidatus Obscuribacterales bacterium, assembly GCA_964436185.1. Taxonomy (GTDB): domain Bacteria; phylum Cyanobacteriota; class Vampirovibrionia; order Obscuribacterales; family Obscuribacteraceae; genus CAYTDR01. Next base: position 5,407 of record CAYTDR010000066.1, read on the forward strand.
TCATCCTGGCAGACCGCTGGACCTGGTGGACACACATTGACACCTCCGGGCTGGTGGAACGCATTCATAAGCCAGCCTCTATTTCGTTTTATTGTTCTGAGCTGGCTCTTCGACTATCTTGTCTGGGTCTATTTCTTGTGGCGAGTCACCAGGCTGCGCTTGAAGTTGATTGCAACTCATCCGGATAAAGCTGCCGGATTGGGATTTGTAAGCGCAGCCCACTCTCAGTACAGTGTCGCCGCATTTGCACTCTCATGCGCTCTTTGCAGCGTGGTGGCTCAGGCAGTGCAACACACTCATGCCCAACTTACATCGTTCTCCAATTTGGGTTTAGCTTTCGTAGCAATTGTGCTCATCGTCTTTATTGGTCCACTTCTGTTTTTTTCGCCTATGTTACTCAGAACAAAAATACAGGGCATTTTTGCGTATGGTGCAATCTGCCACGAGCAGTGTGAAGACTTTTCCGGCAAGTGGGTGACTGGCAAATCTAGTGAAGAAAGTTCGCTTCTCACTAGCGGAGATCCTTCATCCTTGACGGACATGGGTTCGAATTTCGTCACGATCCAGAGCATGAAACCGGTTGTATTTAACCACCAATCCGTAATGTTGTTTCTCATCGCTTCCGCCGTTCCGGCATTACCTTTGGTGGCAACGGTAATGCCTATACAAGATTTGATAGCGCAGATCATAAAGGCACTTGCTTGATATGGCGTTTACTTGGGGCAGTGGTTTGATGACAGACATGCCAGCGATTTTCGTCTGACTGATGTTCATTCATGGACAGACGGCAAGAGTGTTAGTTAAGGCAGTTATCACCTACCCCTGAAGCGGCGTTTATGAGCACGTTTTTTATGAAACCTTGATGTTCCACGGGCTCTGTTTCTACATCTGTCGGAGGCTTGAGATCGTACACCTTCCATGGCGCCTTTCCTTCATTCCACAAGTCATTCAGTGCGTTGCGATCGCGAACGGTATCAAGCGCTTGCCAGAAACCATAATGTTTGTAGGCCCCTAGTTTGCCCTCCTTCGCAGCCCGCTCAAGCGGCTCGCGCTCCAGTGGGGTCATGTCATCGCCCACATAGTCAAAGAAATCTGGCTCTGCAACAAAGAAACCGCCATTGATCCAGCCGCCATCACCTCGAGGTTTTTCCACGAACTCGTTGACAAAACCTGAGTCATAAACTTCCACAGAACCAAAGCGGCCCGGAGGTTGCACCGCAGTGAGAGTGACTATGGCACCGGTTTTTTCGTGATGTTCGAGCAACTTAGGTATGTTTACATCTGACACGCCGTCACCATAAGTGAGGCAAAATCTGGAGTTTCCAACATAACGTTGAACTCGTTTGAGCCGTCCGCCTGTCAAGGTATGCTCACCAGTATCAACCAAAGTGACACGCCACTGTTCTGACGCATTTTCGTGAACTTCGGTGGTTTGATTTGCCAGATCGAACGTGACGTTGGAGGCGTGCAAGAAGTAATTGGCAAAGTATTCCTTGATAACGTACCCCTTATATCCGCAGCAAATGATGAAATCATTGATCCCGTAAAAGGAGTACAACTTCATTATGTGCCAAATAATGGGTCTGTTGCCTATTTCGATCATCGGTTTCGGCTTGAGATGTGTCTCTTCGCTTATCCGAGTGCCAAGACCACCAGCCAGAATCACTACTTTCAAGGGAAGTCTCCAAACACGTGTGTGTGGTATCACGTGAAGCGTATTCTACAGACCTGCTGTCAATAATGGTTTAGGCATTTTTAATCGCCATTCATATGCTTGTTTTCGATTCGTACCGGAGCCAATCACAGCTGTGCCAATCTTTACTCTGACGAATAAGGCGGAATTCATTTTGGAATCTCGTTGCAGAGCAGATTGTCAATTTGGGAACTAAGTAGGATGTGAACATTCAGAAAACTTGACACACCGGAGAGCCCCAATCTCGGAAATAGACTGCTCCGGCAGCAGGAGGACATTATCGCCGTCCGTTTATTTTTTCCTGAAACCGTCCAATACTTTCTGAGGCTCCAATATATCCATAATGCGACAAGCAAGTGCCTCTTGGGCCTCGCTACCGAAACTGCCTCGATAAAGTGGCGATGCAAGCCATTTTTTGAGCAGCTTCATCTCCTCAGCATCACTCTTAGTACCACTACCATTTTCGTTGAACTCTTTCACTGACTGAAGAAATTCATCTGACTCCCAAACTTTGTCAGCAGGATCGAAATTCAGCCATCGAGATAGTGAAGACTTCTGATTTCCAACAGGATCGAACAACTGACGTCGAACCCTTCGTTCAAGCAACTTTTGCGCTCGATCACTTATCTCGGCGTCAGGACCGCGGAATGCTTCGATAAGAGCGGGTGTGGCGTCAGCGCCGGCTGACTTGAGTAATTTGGTTGCTTCTTCCCGTAGTCGATAACTCTTGCTGCCAAGATTCTTGACCGCTTCCTCGATTTCCTTAATCGGGATCTCTTCTTCCTCTTCCCATCTCGGAGTCGCGACCTTCGTCCCGACAGTATTTTCGATAGTATTGAGCGGCACCTCATTCGAATTTATCGGGTCATTCTCCTGTATGAAGGAAGCATCGGCCTCAGGTTTAGCTTTATCCACGGCATCATTGCCTAGAATGATTGAAGCAAGACACAGTGATGAAGCTTCACCGTACTCCTGTTCTCCTTGAGCATCTACTGCATTGAAACGCCATTCGAAATCATTCATCGAGATTACCAAAAAGGGTCCACTCATCACGTTAGTTGGCATTTGTTGCAACGTTGTTGCGGCGCTTTCAGATTCCATCTCATTGAACCGTCGGCAGTCTCACTCAATTCCGTTGGTCTGACTGATTTCTACCAATCGGTGCAAGCGGAATAAAGGCTGAACCACTCACTTCCTTAGTAGGCGAGGAAAGATTCCACCAGTCAGGTACACCGACTCTTGCATTTTTGGTGCTCCCAACGTTTGATCCATCACCCTGCGTTGCTGCGCTCGCACTTTGTCCATGATTGTCGGTGCGAATTTCACTGGACTTAAACACTTCCTGCGCCTTTGGAAAATGCGATTCTGCATGACGAGACTGAGTTCCAGGCCTCAGATCTTCTATGACACTGCCCAATTGTGATTTCGGCTCACCGGAGTACATCCGAGTGGGATACTGATGAGATTCAAATTGGAGAGACTTGTCGAACAGCGACTCTGAGCTGAGTTTCGCGCCAGGTGTGTAACCATCTAATGGACTGGAAGTTCGTCGAGCACGAAGCGAACCAATGTTGGAAAAATCACTTGAACCTCCGCTTCCAGAGTAAGTGCTCTGAGTATTCCGCCCTAACTGATCCAAGCGAGTGATACTTTCCGATTTGGCCGCACGTCCAACTATTCCACCAAAGATTCCATAGGTCAGAAGCGGTTCTTGCAATTCAGACCAGTTAGCAGTCAGATGTCCTCTCTCCAACAATGATCGCGCCTGAACGTTAAACATTCCTCCAGTGACACCTGACATCGCGCCTGTGAAGACTTCGCTACTCACCGCTTTATCCACTGCCAGCCGAGCTAGTCCCTGATGTCGAGCTATCGCCAGGTGGCGTAGAGGTTGAGGATATTCTAAATACAGTAGATTGAGAACCTTGTGATCCGCACGAGCCATCGACGGTAGATTCAAACTCCTCCGGAGGTTTGCAGCAGATTGAACTTTGGACATAATGCCGAGTGTTCCTCCATCCACAATTGCATTTTGCATCCGAGCGGTCCAAAAGTTGGCATTATCACTGACAGGTTGAAAAACGCCTCCATAAGCTGCTCCCACAAGTGCGGAACTCATTGCCTCGGACTGCTGCAGTTTTCGTACTCCTTCGAAAACTTGGGAGCCGACTCCTCCAGCGCGACAAGCACTTCTAGACACCCGAGAGAATCGATTCAAAAACAACAAGAATGCGACGGAGCCTGCAACACTACCTGCTTGGTCGGCGGCCCAGTTCGGCGAAAGGAACTCGTGCTGCTTCGGCGGATCTAGAACGTCGAACCGCGGAGCAAGGTTCGTGGTGAAAGCTTGAACACCAGTTATCTCAGACAGTTTCTCCGTCGTTTTATCTATTAGCTGGGTCGCACCGAGCATTGGTGCTTGAGCGCCGGACCACATCAGATTATGCACAAAACTCTCAAATACACTGCCCTCTGAATTGCTAGACGTTTCCTGGACCTTTCCACTTCGATCAAACTCTGGCATTGCTGGCGCTCCTTATTTTATATTCGGTCAACGCCACAAACTCTTTAGTCCCAACTGATGGTGCGAGGCGTTTATCGACGATTGCAATTCGCGCTCGGTTGAATGAACAGGTCTGCGAGTATTTTTTCACACCATGAATTCCGCAGGACATAATCTCATTCCGATACCGAGTGAACAATCTCAGTTTCCAACCAAAACGTTGAAGAATGGTTGGAATCAGTTTTGACTGACCCACCTGTGCGATTTCCGCGTGCAGGACTGCGATTACTCCACCGCCACAAGCCAAGTTCCAGCACGCGCCGACATCAACCTAATTCAGAAGCTTGCAGTAATGAACCTACAGAATTCAATCGGATTAACCGGTGACTATAGCGATAACGGATACAATTGCCGCAAACCTGCGATATCACATATGGTGCGCTCAATCAGATAATTTCGGGCGCCATTCTCTTCGCTCCGCAAAAGTGTATTAGTTCATCGTGAGCGGGCTTTGCAGGATACGTTGATATTCAAAACCGAAGAAAAAACACCTCGTCCTAAACCGACATTTAATGTCGCCTTTTCAGTTGTTGTCGTATAGATCCGTTCACAAGTGCATCGGCGACGCGCTGTTATGGTTGCTCCTTAGTGACCTTGCCGCGCTGTTGTAGAGGCACTTTGAGCCCGATTTATTCAGTCCATGCATATTTCGGGTGAAATCAGTCTAAGAGCACCGTTAGGAGTAAAACGAATGGGTAACGAATTATTTGAATTACCTGCCCCCGAAGACGTCGTACAGGCCGGCATACAATTGGGAGGCATAGTTCCATCATTGCTCAAGGATTTTCCATTGGTGCCGAAGCCTCCGATAAAAGAGTTGAAAAGTCTTCCGTTGCTCAGCCTCGGGGTCATCGGCGAACGCGCAGTAAGGGAAGGTGCAAAAATTGTCGGCAAAGAAGCAGCAAAGGA
>CAYTDR010000066.1:10581-15176 GCA_964436185.1 uncultured Candidatus Obscuribacterales bacterium
CACTAAACTTCTCGAACGCCTTCGAGCGCCGGGCGGTCTGAGCGTTGATTCAATGAAATCAGTCGATGCAGCCACGGACGCTCTCAAACAGTTAGGTCTTGATCCTGAGGCCACAGACATGTTCGGCAAAGTAATGAAGAAAGCGCTCGAGCTGTCCACAGACGTCAAATCTGTCGGTTGTTCGTTGACTAAAGACGGCAAACCAAGAATAAAAGTCGAATTTAACTCACCCATATCCGTTGGGCCTTTAACTCTGGGAGCAAAGGCTCCGCTAGAGTTTACGATATCTCCCTCTGCCAGCAAAGCCGGAATCGCATTCACCGACATTAAGGGAGCGAAAATTGGAATTGGGCCATTACAGACGGATTTGACATCAGCATCACTATCTTTCAAAGATAACGATCCGAAACTCACGCTCAATAAGACCGTCACACTTCCATTGTCCGGCTTGATGAAGCTCGTTGCTAAATGAGACAGATATGACATCGCTGACCGACCGAGTCGCTCAGCGAATGTCGTATCGTTAACTCGAAACAGAGCTAGCCAGCTGTGCCCGCCAGGACCTTTGGCTCGCACCATTCAAAATCTTCAACCTCGTCCGATTCGTCGGCGAATTCATCGATCGCCAATGCTCTCGTCGCCACCTCGAGTTCTTTCTCGTGTTCGCCTAAGTTATGTAACGCGTATCGAAGGGCTTGAAGAGATTCAACCAGGCCTATATGGTTTGGCCCAAGGTATCGAGAACCTAGTTCGATATGTTGTTGCAAATATTCTTTTGCTTCGGAAAACTTATGCATCAAACTTGCTGTAGATGCCAAAAGTGAATACATATTCGAGACGCTGAAAGTATCGATATTCATTTCCGCTGCATGCTTCTGCCACAGGGTGAGCGCCTCTTTCGCGCACGTCTCTGCGCGAGAGTGCTCATCCAACTTCAAAAACAGATCTCCCATGTCTGAAAAAGAGAAAAATAGCGGCGAGGGATCGCCTGTGTATCGTTGAAAACTCTTGAGGCGAGCATCGAGTCTTTCGATAAGGTCACTCACTGACTCGTTATTTCTATGGCGTATGTCAGAGATGAGCTCAACTATGCTGGCGAAAAATTCTCCACCGTCATTCAATCTTTCCGACTCGCGAAGTGCTTGATTGAATGAGCGTTTAGCATCCTTATGGTTGTTTCGCTGAAGATGCGATAAACCGAGCTCGAACTCTTTCATACATCTCATCAATCGAACATCATCAATGTCTGATTGTTCTCCAATTCTCGTAGGTCTTTTAGTGAGATGGTCTTGAATCCAGGATATTGCTCCATCTGTTGCAGCCCACGCCTCCTTCGTCAAACTCACATATTCGTATACAAATTTAGCCGGAATATGATCGATAAAGTCAGATTCGGCTTGAGGCAAACTTTCCTCGCCCGCCAGCAATCGTCCAACTGAAACTCCTTCTCCAAAGGCGATAGAGAGCGCCCCTCTCGAATCAGCAGTGTCACCTAGCTCTCGAAAACGCAACAATGCATTAAGGTAGTACCATTCCATCGTCGGCACAGGTTCACCGTCGAGAACCTTACGAGCCTTCTCGTTCTCGTTCTCCAATACCAGGTAACAAACCAGAGTGAAACGACAATCGTCCAACTCATTTTGGCTAAGGAACTCCAACTCGTCAAAATTGCTCTTCTCCAGCACTTCGATCGCGTTAGAATTCTTGCCCAGGCCAACATACAAACTTGCAAGCCGCAACAACGCCCACACCAGGAATCGTTGCCCAAACGAAAACGGATCTCCGTTCTCGACATTCGAGCGTGCTTGTTCAACTGCCGATGTTAGGTGAGCCAATTGCTGGCTGGAACTGCAATCGGATTCGGTGGCCAGGATGAAGGGCGCTAATCCAACCGGATCGTCCTTGAGGAACTTTTCGGCCAATAACAGTCGGTTTTCCCCCTGGCTTTTGAGTAGTTCGAGCAACGCGTCTCGACTATTAGGTGCAAGAAATTCAGCTTGCTCGGCCATAATTGAGACAATAATGCCGGCTTCTTTCTCAGAGAGCGGAGCGAGTTTCACAGTCGGTTCTGACGAAGGCATTGGGCAACCCTCTTTGTGGTGGTAGTCAACTACTAAGATAGCCCTATAACCACTCAGTAGCATTTCAATCAAATTAGCTTAAGACCATTCTCAGCTCTTTGAATCTTTGCTTCCGTGAGGCTATAGATCCGCCGATTTAGGCCGCTACTGTTCTGTGGCCGCTGTTAAACCGGCTCAACGCCATCTCGATCCGAACGCTAATACTTTTTGCGATCAAAGAAATTCAGAAACATCCAGGAATCGGGTGCTGGTTCCACCGTCGACAACAAGAACATGTCCGGTTACATACGATGACGCCGGCATGGCTAGAAATGCGATAGCGGCAGCCACCTCATGCGGTTCACCCACTCTTTTTAGGACTGATGCAGACTCTACCGCTGCCAGAAGAGCGGGATTCGCCAAAAGCCCCGCGACGAGCGGAGTGTTTATGTAGCCGGGAGCAACCGCATTTACTCTAATACCCACGCTCGCCCATTCTTGCGCCAGCGCCCTGACAGCCTGGTTGAGCGCGGCTTTCGTGGCACCATAAATGGTGCCGCTTCCCACCGAGCCAAGACTGGAAATCGATGACGTGAAGATTATGCTTGCGTTGTTGCTGAGCTTCAAAAGAGGATATGACAGCCTTGCAATCTCAAGCGCGGCTACCAGGTTGGTGTTGATAACATGCAAAATATCCTCGGAAGCAATGGATATAAATCGGTCTCGTATATTGGTGCCGACGTTGTTCACCACAATGTCCAACCGGCTTGAGCTCTCGAGAGCTGATTTTACGGTTTCTCGTCCGACGTCCGTCGATACGTCCGCTGCCACCAGCTCAAGCCGTCCTCTATCACAGTCCTTATAGGAGCTGCCCAGCGTCTCCACATTTCGTGCAACAGCAATTACGTTTGCACCAAGGTTCAACAACTCTTTGGCTGTAGCAAGACCAATACCTTTGGATGCACCGGTCACCAGTGCCGTTCTGCCATCGAGAGACCATTTGCTCATAACCTAATTTCTCCTTTAATCCCTTCATTTCGATAGATGGTATCACCACTATGAAAAGATCGTAGCGAGAGGGAAACTGAGCGAGGCGCTAAATCCTCGTCTCGATATGCCGCTGTAAACGCATATCCATATGGCAGGAATGCGGCTTTGCTTGAATACGGTCTTCTTAGATTGAAAAAGAGTCAATCAAAGTCAACGACGTACTTCTCGAACTCAATAAAATGATTGGACGCTCAATCGAGCGAAAGGATAAACTAGCTGGGCTGCTGAAACTCAGTGACAGCCGCCACCACAGCAATGACTGGATTGCACAGGTTTCTCAGGTGCAGACTGTGAGCTGGATTTGGAGCTGGAAGACTTACCGGAGCTTATAAACGCATTCCAGATGCGAATCAGGTCAGTGCTACCACATTCAGTGCACGAGCTTTCGCTGCTGTCGTGGACAGAGCGCTCAATAGTGAAGTCCTTAGTACAACTTCTGCATTTGTAATCAAAACTTGCCATATTTGTTGATTCCTCCGACGTCGTTCCTTGTTCAGCCCAAAGAACTGAATCCATAGCAAAAGCCCACTCAATCAGAAGAATAACCCATTTCTCGCGTTCTGAACAGCGATTTTTGACGGTGCGTTAACTTAGATTAGCGACCTGCAGTGGTTTGCCCGGACGGAATGTGCCGTTTTCTGCACGCTGAGACCATCTGCAGCAGGTTTAGCTATCAATGCATCGATCTCCCAATACTGGAAACACTCGCGACGGGCAACACTGTTCCAACGAGATTCGCCGGATCTGTTGACGAAGTATTAGTACTCGACTCCATCGAAGTAGTCCGTGCAGCTCGCAATGAATCAACGGCTTCGGGAAGAGCAAACTGTTCGCCGATGAACCCATTGATGAATCGACCGCCGCGCACTTCTCCCCGATCTTCCAGGCTGCGGAACACAGCTAACAGTTCTCGCCATGGCGGAAGGTTCGATTCGCGCAATACGACATTGCGAAAAACAACTCCGTAACGTCGCAGCAGTACACGACACATAGATTCCAATGCCGTAGTCTTGTCTACTGTGTGGTCTGCGTGCAACAAGCTCCATCGTCCATAAGCAGCATCACGAAAGCGCTTTGAACGACCTGGTCTCATCTCACTACGCGCCGGATCAATCAACAACCGCAAGTTAGAGAATCATAAAGACATTGTAATCAGAATTAGAACGCAGGTCTGCTTTCTAGGCGAATAGTAGCCCAAAATTGTAAAACACTGAAATGAGGTTATCACGCTGCTAACCGGCACCGGTGCGTTTTGCTCCGCTCACCAAAAGTTCACCAGAGATTTATACGTGTTTTCTTCGGGGTGACTTGACTAGCAATCACCACTCCCACGGCAGTTTAGTCAGATCAATAGTCTTTATGGGTTTTCCAGCGGTGTCATACTCCGTGCGACTTTTTTCGTTGCCGTCCGGACCGTATTCACTGCTTTCCCAGGTAGTGCCGTCTTTCCTGTAGGTTGTTGCCCTATTCTTCTCGCCGTCCGGT
>CAYTDR010000067.1:0-15044 GCA_964436185.1 uncultured Candidatus Obscuribacterales bacterium
CTTGATCAACGCTATTTACTTCAAAGGAAAGTGGGCTGATCCATTCGAGAAGAAGAACACTAAACCCGCTGACTTCACACTTGCCAACGGCAAAACCAAGCAAGTACAAATGATGAACACTCGAGAAAAGCTTCCCTATCTCGAAACAAACGAATTTCAAGCCGTTGATTTGCCATATGCGGATAAGAGGCTAAGCCTGACAGTGTTCTTACCAAAGAAAAATGAATCCCTTGAATCGTTTGAGATGAAGCTCACTTCTAGCGACTGGGCGGCCTGGATGGGCCGATTCAGGAGCAAACAAGGGCATCTTGCCATGCCTCGGTTCAAGGTAGAGGATTCGAATGCCTTGAACTCCCCTTTGTCGGCTATGGGAATGGCTGTGGCGTTTAGCCCCGCCAAAGCCGACTTCAAAGGTATGGCCGAAGGTCCCGAAAACATCTTTATCAGCAAGGTGCTTCAAAAGGCTTTCATGGAAGTCAATGAAGAAGGAACGGAAGCTGCGGCTGTTACTGCAGTTGAGATGATGATGACGTCCGCCGCAATGCCGGAGAAACCGTTCGAGATGATTGTAGACAGACCATTCTTCTTCGCGCTCCAAGACAAGGAGACGAAAAGCATCCTCTTCTTAGGACACATCAAGCAACCTTGATCAATTTGCCTAATAACAATTCGTTCTGCTTTCGAACGTCCATGAATTTCGGATAGCGGAAAACCTTTTGATAGCAAAAATAGTCCGGACAATCAAGACGCCAACGAGATCGCCTTACTGTCAGGAAACAGTTTGTCGTCGTCAGCGACGTTGAAAATTCGATTTTGATACCAGCTACGAATTCGCTCGTTCAGCAAGTGCGATTATTTCAGCGACGACATTATCCTCAACTTGAATGTGAGGACAATGCTGACACTCGGGCACCAAAACGAACCGCGCTCCAGGAATGTTTTCGGCCAGGTTCTCGGAGTTCTTGAGCGGCATCAAACGATCGTCATTGCCTGCCATAACGGTTGTCGGCATTTGTAGATGCGGTAAAAAACTCGTTCCATCGAACTGTCTGAAGGCATTTGAATGCCCTGCCAGAGCCAGCGGTCTACTGGGAGTGTCCTTCGATTTCTCGTAGACGTCCGTGAGGATTGGCTGGCAATTAATCATCGCTTCGGGAGAGAACATCAGTCCCCAGGTCGACATGTATACATCCCATAGTGTCTTTCCAGGCGGATTGGCTAGGGCAGCCGAAAATGCTTTATCGGGTTTGGCGTAAAACGCACCACCCGCCGTACCACAGAGCAAAAACAGTGAACGAACAGATTCTGGATGACTGTATGCGTATTGCAGTGCTATGCAGCTTCCCATGCTGAAACCGAGCAAATGATGTTTCTTGATTTCGAATAAATCGATTACTTCTCGGGCGTCCTCCGCCATCGCTTTTATGCTGTAGTCCTCGGAACGCTCAGGAACAATACTCAATCCCGTACCGCGATTGTCGTACACGATAACGGTGAATCGCTCCGCAAGCTTCTCTACGAAGGTTGTCGGCCATATACGCAGGCTGCCGCCGTATCCCATGATCAGGAGCAATGGATCGACAGATGTGCTTGTCCAGACTTTTCGGCAGTAGATACCATTGGCGGTTTTCTCATCTTGAATCGAGACTAACGGACTTTCCGGCATTTTTTCACCCACATATGAGCTGGTCACCAACGAGCCAAAACATGTGTTCCTTCCAAGAACGGTTCAATCAGAATTCCAAGTGCAGAACAAAATTCCTGACTTATCATGATTGGACTGCGTCTGAAGCTCGGCCCGACCGATTGATTTTACAAGGGATCTTCCTGGTTCAGAGTCGATTTTGTAGTTCTTTTGACGACGCTCCGGTAAGGAGTCTCTAAACTGCTCGCTCAGGCTCGGCAGTGAGGTTCTTGATGTCTCGATAGAGAACAATGCTCTGCTTGGTTTCCCTGGCATGACTCATCGCCAGATCGCAGGCACCCAACAGCGAACTCAAATCGGTAAAGTCCTCAGGCACAGACGCACAGCCAAACGACAAGGATAGGCGCTGTGGCGCCAGTCCTGCCAGCGGAGAGTCCTGGAGCGCCTTAACTATTCGATTGCCAAATATTCGCGAGCCGGCAGCTCTTGTATTAGGCAGTAAAAGAGCATAATCGAGCCCATCATAGTGAGCCAGCAGATCCACATGCCGTTTTAGACTACTAATCTTGAGCACTGCATCCACCACCGAATCTAGTGGCAGCGGTCGGCGCTTAACTTCTCCATCAACGACTGTAATCATCTTCATTTCGAATACAGCAACAGAAAACCACGATTTTGCTCGATAGCTGCGGAAATACTCCTGTTCCAGAAAGTATAGAAACGCAGGGTACATAAACATACCTGTGTCGGCCCTGCGCAGACTCATCATCACCGTTTGAATTGCGGCCGTATCTATAGGGCGTGGCTGTAATATGAGGCTCTCTGCCGTTGTTGCATCATTGCAAATTTGAATTACATCAAAAATGACCAGGTGGTGAATGATGTAAATCAGCTTCACACGGGAGATGGGCAAGCTTCTGGTCAACTCCCCGATGGACATACTGCCATCAAGACCTCTGTAAAAACCAGCCAGAGTGTCCATATCCACGGGAGCACCATGGGAAGTTCTGTCCACGAAGTCCGCTTTCGACAAGTCCGGATCTTTCTGCCGCAATGTCGATGTGGGCAACATACCGATTTCTTTCAAATAACCCAGGCAATCCGACAGCTGCTTGCTTTGCTCGAGAAGCGACTCGATGCTCTGGTGGACTGTATGACCATTTCTCAAGACGCGAGATTCAACCGTAAACTGACCAGAACGCCAGGTCAATAGTTCAATCATTGCATCATCGCCGACAAGCTCTCCGGCAGTCGCATCGATGGGCAGCCCATCCTGAACATACACTATGGCTAGTGCCTGATCGCTTGTTACTTCCAGTTTTCCAGTCACTTTCTTGGCCGTGACTGCTTGAATCAGATCCGCAATCGGATACTCGCGAAGATCACCGGAATCGGGAACACCGTTACCAGGTTCCCTGGAAACGCTTTTCGCTTGGAGTTCGGTTCGCTCAACCAGCCGTTGTGCAGGAGCTCTTGTCTGAGTGATTGCCTGTGCAGGAACTCTCGTCTGGGTGACAGCCTGTGCATGTTCAACCGGTCCTGACTGTTCGACGGAAAAATCGATCGATGGCTCACTGTTGGCAGAAGGAATGATTGGAGCCGTTGGAGCCGCTTGCTGTTTATTAGAATCTCGGAACACAAACTGGTTGGCTACCGCTTTACTGTCATCTGCGTCCGGACTGTTTTCACAAGCTGACATCATTATGTTAAAGACGAGCAGAACGTCGCAACTCGTATATTCGAACAAAAGCTCCAGCTTGTTATTCCGATCACAATAAAGCGACCACGAGGGCTCGCCGCCCTTCAACTTACAGATGACATCCAGCACGAACCTGATCATCTGCCTGCCGCGCCAGGAGACTTGCAGATGCTTTCCCCTCTTCTCCAATGCCTGGCCCAAGAGCTGGTGTAGCTCTGGCATGCTAGGAGAGCTTTTCAGGTGATCGGTAAGTCCGCCTTTTTTCAACATATCTCTTGATCTCGGGACTATCTGCATATTTGTTCCCGACTTTTGGAAAAAGTAAAAGTACTCTATGGGTGCTGAATGTAGTCTCTTCCAGGCTTCTTGTCAAGTGACTCCACCGCTGTTCTGACCCTCTGATGTCGTTAAATAGCCAAAGTTTTCGAACTTAATGGAGCTGGTCGCTAGAATACTCGGCAGCCTGGACGGTTTTGCTGTCCCTCGGCAACCATTTCGGTGGCTCTGAGCCGGTCTCCGGATGGATGAAAGAAACCCGAGCGAGACTGCACATTCGCAAACGGCTATGTCATAGGAATGTAAGACACCGACCGTACCATTCACGGTATCAGATTGGTGCGCTTTCTGCACGCCGGGGACCGTGTTTGGACCAATCAGTTTTTCTGGAGGGAGAAGTATGGTAGATCGAATTGAAGGTGAACAACCAGTTGTGCAGGAGGCTCCGTTCACGGTTTTCGAGCCAGGAGAAGAGACTCTTTCATTTGCTCCCAATGGTGCGAATGACGACCCAAAACTCGATAGTATTATTCCTCGACTTACCCTTGTTAACGATGATTCCGAAGAGCTCGATACCGCCGCTACCGGTAGCAGTTCTCAGTCCGTATCGGGGCAGAACGAGTCCGAATCGGCCAGCCTGATGGATAGATTTCAGGGCATAGGCAAAAGTGAAGGCTCCGGATTCGAAAGTTCGGACTTGACCACTGCTTTACGAGACAAAGTAGCGTCAGTTTTCGAAAACGGCGGAGAGTCCATTCGAGATCTGGTCAGAAGCACTTGGAAAGACTTACTAGGCCCCTCGCAGAAGCCGGATGAGATACCCGGCACAGGTCCTGAGCAAGGGCTCTCTCATGCCCGGAGACCAGCATGGGGCTCGTTTGATCCAACAAAGCCTACTGGATATCTTCCTGGAGGCGAGCCCTCGGGAGAAGTTATCAGACGACCAACGACCAGACCGTTCCCGACCGAACCCGCAAAACCGACTGGCGGTCGACCTACAGGCGATCCTACCGGCGGTGTCATTCCGCGGCCAGCGCCGAGACCCTTTCCCACTGATCCGACAAAGCCGGCAGGAGGCCTTGAAATGCCCTCGGGCGGCGTAATCGGACGACCAATTCCGAGACCGCGTCCTACAGATACAACGAAACCATCGGATGTTGGTGGCGCCGGTGAGGCTACGGGTGGTGTCAGAGGACGTCCATTACCTGCCGATTCGACAAATCAGACAGGTCACGGTAGTACAGACGATACTACTAGCGGTGCCGTCAACGACGAAAGTAATTTCGAGGATGGCCTTGTTGATGGTGGTACAGACCCAATCATTATCTCCGATGAGGGACCAGTACCGGATCTGGCGGAGCCTACCGATGCAACCGAGGCTGGCGACGCAACCGACGATAGCGAACAAACCGAAGCGGCAATCGCAGAGTTCAACAACTTCGCAAATGAGAATTTCCAGATCGGACCGGTTCGCGATATGGTGAAGGAGTTCGGCAGACAAGTCCTCTCCGGAGACATTGATGCACAGAAGCTTTCCGAGATGATGCAGACTGAATTTCCACTAACCAAATATGCAGTCGATCAGACCAGCAGAGCGGTTGAGAAACTCAACGAATTGCTCAAGCCACAAGGTATCAAACTCGATGTGGGCTTCGGAGGCAGTGAATATCACGGTTACCAGATGTTCGACATTCATTTGAGCGAAATAACAGAAGCCGGATCTTTCCAGAATTACCTCAGCATAGAACAGAATGGGGATGCATCCTCACTCCAGATCAAGTTCAACGATCCGGAACTGAGAAACCATCTCGACCGCCAACTGAGAGAGATAGAGCCGGATGAAGCAGCCGCCAATCTTTCCGGGTACCTGCGCGAGGCATTGTTGCCCAACTAAGTTTAGCCGTCCAAGCCTGAAAGAGGGACGACTGATCATTCAGTCGTCCCTTGCCAGTTTCCTACATTCGTCAAGGCTTCTCGACCGACTCCTTCAAGTTGTTCAGCAGCTTCAGCCTGGTTTCCATCAATTGCACCGGAGAGGCGTTCTGTTCTTGCAGTTTTTTCTCGAACCGGACAGCATCAACATACCAATAAGTTGTCAGCCCAATCGAACCTAAAGTCGCCGCGGCTGTAGGAATTGATGATGCGAAGAAGAGTCGATTATCGTTCTTCTCACTGAACCTATACGCAGCCAGTGTGCTCATTATGTCCTGCGCCAAGAAGGTACTGGAAATAAGCGGACCTGAGATCTCGTCTTGCAAAGCCACTCTGGAAGTGTGCCGGTAATCCAGCATGCGCTTCTCCGCAAATTCGTTTCGATCTGCCCACGCTTTATACAGCTTCAATCGGTTGAACAAATTGTTTTGCGCAGTTGATTTCATCGACTGCTCATATCCTGCCAACTCTGTCTCGAGAGAAGCGACGGTCTGCTTTGCCTCCTCCTCGCATTCACGCGGTTTTTCGCCTAACTGCTTCGCAACGCGCCAGTTCCAAAACTTGCTTAACCAGCCGTAAGATGCATAGCTGCTGGGTGCGCTTATGATACCGATGCTATCACCAACAATTCCGGTGATACCGGATGCTGCAAACAACTCCTCATGCTTGTAGCCCTTGATAGTAAGCAGATAGCTGCCGTAATAAGCACCGCTGGAGATGGCATCGAGCCCATAGTACACATTGGCGCTCGATTGATAGGATCGAACATCGGCATAGACCTCCACGAACTCAGAGACACACCAGTCTCGAAACGTCTTCAGAAGGCGGCCTTCGCAAACCCAAGCCTTGTAGCTCGGATGATCTTTGTGCTGTTCGATCAACTCTCGCCGTTGATTCCATAGGGAATCGATGACCTGCATGCGAGCCCGGACGTCCTTAAGAACCGATGCTGGATCCGCTTTCCTGGATTTATTCTGGACGTAGAGCAACGAATTGGATGCCAATTCCAATAGAGAGCTTCCTCCCTGAAAGATGATTCCGATCAGACCCACTCTCGTTGCACGTTTGATGACGGAATCGCTGACATCGAATGGGGTGCCCAGGTTGGCTCCGCTTTCAGTGATATACGGTATGTTGGATGCCAGTGTGAGTCCCGCGGCCGTTTGTTGAAAAACCGTGTATCGCAGGTATCTCCATTTCGGATCTTCCGGTCCTTTGATTCGATACCGCGTATACAACGACTCGAAATCAAGCTCCGATACGATGATCTGTTTTGTTAATCGATCGATCTTCTGCAGATAATCGGAGCGTTTCGCCTCCGATCCCGAATCTGGCTGCATGGTAGAAACTAACTGTGGTCCCTGTTGCTCACTAGATTCAGTGCCTCTCGTCTGCGAACTTCGCAGCAGCATCTGATTTTTCAGTGAATCATTTGCCTCGACCCACGGCAATCCTGATGATTGTTGATTGGCAATATAACGTGCATACCGAGCTGAACGACCGGGTTGCACATCCTGCCCGAGGGACGCCACTTTCCCGCTCTCCAGCGAAGATTTTGGTATCACCGCATCTTGATTGGCTTTTGTTGAAGGTGTAAACATGACATCGATAGGTCTCATGTCACCGGTTTGGTTCGATTCCGATGTAATAGGCCGGCTGTTATGGTCCTCATAGTCGGTATTATTGTCCGCCTGCTTTGCTGGATCAGATAACTCGGTTGAAGATTTGGAGACTGAGGGTTCAGAACTAAAAGCATTGGCCACGGAAACCTGCGCCAAGGCCGGATTGAGAACCTGCTGATTGCTGACCAAAAGAATGACCAGTCCCAGTAAGAGACTTCGACGAGTCTCATATCCAAAAATTGTCTTGCTGGGTCTCCTCAAAGCGCTCACTCACAAATCATGGATTTAACTATCAACTTTTGAAAGCCAACCACTAGATGCTCACTGTTGACGAGGAATCTACCAGTGTCGGGTATTCCTCCGAGCAGACCTCGTTGAACCGAATTCGTCAACACATCGTCCTCATGCCCGACCTGTCGGTTGAATTCCATCAGATCTCGAGCCCACTTCTCATCGACTCCCGGAGCAAAGTATTGCTCGGTCGTTCCTCTGGCTTTACCGGCTCCATGTGGATTCCATGTATCTATCGAGAGATTCGGAAACCCCGGATTTATGTTGATGCTGAAGTTAGGCCAGAGCAAATGATACTGCGCCTGGTGAATCTCTCCTGAAACATCATAACTTTTCACGCTCTTCGAAGTGTGCTTCGCGCTGTCGCGTACATTGCCGACCTGCGAAAACAACCAGTCTGTATGCGTCAGTTCGTAGTTATCTTGCTCCACATCGATCGCCGCACTGAATCCCGGATGCGCCACCGCGCAGTGGTAACATTCCAGATAGTTCTCGACCATTGTTTTCCAATTAGCATCGCCGGTCCATTCGCTTCGATCATAGAGTTCGAGTGTTTCGAGATTCACTCCGGATTGAGCAATTCGGTCGAGAACCTTTCCAAACAATGATTCGATCGGCTTGGCATCACCATCCAGATTGACAAAGACAAACGGTCCAAGCGACTCGACTTTGACGCTCACCAACGGGAAATCTGACAGATCGAAGTTGGGCTCTCGATCGGAACGCGGCGCTGCCTTCAAGCTCCCATCCAGATCGTAAGTCCAGGCATGGTATCGGCACTGCATCATCTTAGAATTTCCGCAGCCCTTCATCACTTCATGCCGGCGATGTCGACAAACATTGACGAATGCCTGAATTCCTTGCTGATTCCTCAAAGCAACCACCGGAACATTGCCGATGTATGCAGTCACATAGTCTCCTATGTTGCGAAGCTGATGGGATGAGCCGATAAACTGCCAGCTTCTTCGGAAGATGCGCTCAATCTCATTTTCGGCAATTTTGTCATCCGTATACCAGAATGATGGAAGGGCAATCCCCTGGTCCAGCTTGGACATCAAATCTTCGTACAACTTTCTGTCGTCGCTCGTTACCGGTTGCATTGCACCTCCTCTATAAATCCTGTATGAACCATATTAAGTATCATTCGAATTATCGCTTACATCCCCTGCAATCACTTGCTCAGCCTTCAACATCCTGACTTGCCATAAATGTATGGCAAGGTAGGCAACAAACGAGAGCATAGTCGCCGTCAGCGACAACGAGAGACCTATAGAGTCGAACGGCGGCACCTTCTCCAGGAAATGCTGCCACCCCATGAGGTACTGCGGTATCCAAACACCGATGCCGACAAATGTGGAAGCCAAGGCGGGAAGCTCATTTCGCGGATTGGTGTACAACCCCATTGTGAGAGGAACAAAAAGCCCAACCATCGTAATCGAATACGCGTTCTCCAGCAGCGCGAAGGCACCCTGACCGGAGAAGGCCATGATCACACTGCAAGTGGCTATGAATACTACGCAAAGCCGATTGAGTGTAAGGCTCGATATCTTGATGAAGGGAACTTTAGTAAGAAGGTTCTGAGCTAGCACCGTTGCCGGTGACAATATGGCACTGGTTATAGTGGCAAGAACGGCGGACATGATCACGACGACAAATATAACAGCCATCACCGGATGGAGAAAGGCATGAGCAAGCCAGGGAAGAACCGACTCGCCTATCCGATCCTTGTAGTATGCGGCTGCCACCAAACCTAACAATACAGGAAGAAGTCCGAAAGAAATGTATGCAACGCCCGCCAAACAGCATGCCTTTCTGGCTACGTCAGAGCTTTTCGAGGCAAAAATTCGCTGAAGAAGATCCTGTCCGGGAATATTGCCGAGCGCTCCTGCTGCCAGAATCGCCATCCAATCCCAGAAGCGAGTTGGAGTTTCCATCGGTATCCACTGCAATTTTTCCGGCGCCGTCTTCTCTATCGTGTGCAACACGTCCCAAAAGCCGGTACTTGGATCTCCATGACCGACGCCGGTAAGCACGTTAAAGGTGAGAATGACAAGTCCGATCAGGACCAGAGTTATTTGAACGGCATCAGTCAGAGTGACGGCCCACATACCACCAAGCAAAGTGTAGGCGGTGCCGAAAACTGCGATTAGCAAAACTCCGGTATTGACTGGCAGGTCGAAGAATAACGCGAACACCTGCGCAAGCGCAACGAACTGTGCAGCAATCCAGCCGAAATAGCTCGGTATCATCACCAGTGCTGATACCACTTCCATGCGCGGTCCGAATCGTCGGCGAAAGAAGTCGGACATCGTAAGAAGTTTCATTTCCCACAATGGCTTGGCAAAGAAGAGCCCGGCAATAATCAAACACAAACCAGAGCCCAGAGGATCCAGCCCGGCGCGTTCCAGACCATGTTTTGATACTTCTGTGCAAACCGTCAGAACCGTTCCTGCACCAAACCATGTAGCGAGGATAGTCGACCAGGCAAGAAAAAGAGTAAGTCGGCGTCCTGCAACAATGTAATCTTCAGCATCTTCGACTTTACCGGTGGCGAAAACACCGAGCCCGAGCATGGCTACGACATAAATGCCGATAGTGATACTAAGTATGAGTCGAAGGCTTTCTGAAACTGGTTGATCTGTCACTTGGAGTTAACCTGCCGAGAGCTGATCGACAGTGGTCAATCAATTTCAGCTACCGTGAGCCGAGCGAACGGAATCCGTAAAAAGACCAAAAGGCGATGCCTGGAATTGTCGCCGTCCGATGAGCCAAGGATCAGGGTTCGAGCGGTTGTTCGTGAATATAGCTTAGTATAGGAAGATAAAACATCATTGACATCCGTCCGGCGGGACGGGGATGCAACCCTGTTCCAGGTTCAGCGAAGCTAGAACGGCTAAAAATCCATACTTATTAATTGAGCCAACGCTCATGTACTGCTGAAAGTTCGGACTGTCGTACCAGCGAGGGGGGCCATGGCATATCCATCGGAGGGTCCTCGGAATCGGACCCCGATTGAGAGCCATTTCGGCTTCAAGACCCTCGAAACCATGCACACGAGAGCATTTCAGACATTTCGAGGGGACCAACCAGCTTTTTGCAGGTTTTTGGTAAACGAATTTTTATTTCTGCACCGCCAACAAACAGACCATAGCAATAACTTAGGGAAATCCTCTTTCTATCTCGCAACAAATAAGAAAGCTTAGCTCAATAGCACCCTTGGCAGCCGACTCTCTTGATAAAATGGCATTCGGTCGACGGATCAGTGCTGCAATTTCCGTTGGATCGAGTTGGCCTTGCAATGGCCGACAGCGACAGAACGAAATAAGGTGACTAGACTATCCTGCCAGCACCAGGCGGTGACGATTTTTAGGGAGCAAGAGCAACTCGAATGGATCCTGACAAGAGCCGGACTCACAACAAGCGTGATGAGGTGATGATTGAGTTTCAACACTCAATGCTGGAGATGACCAAGAGCTTTCTTGCTGCGCAAGAAAGAGTCATGCTGGCGTATCTTTCGTCATCCGCGCAAGATCCGGAATCCCAAGAACCATACAGACAGATAGAGTTTTCCTCTCCGACGGGTAAACTCGACAACGGCTTCGGCCCGACACAAAGTTCGACGGAGACGGCTAAATGGCAACCAGAGTGGCAGCAACAGGAGCAATTCGTCGAGAACGCCGTGGTAAACACTCAACCTACCGCCGGTGAATCGATCCAGCGAGACTCCGCACCGCAGGCAGATCCGCCCAATGGCAGGTACGTCGAATCCGGTCATCGTCAGTATGCACAATGGACTACCCCTGAGCGCGAGACAGGCGAGCAAGCAACTATTGAGCTCAATCGTAAACCGCAGCAGGCGAGCGTGCCGTCACCCCAGCCAGCACCAATCAAAGTGGCGGTCAGCGATGCCGTTTCCGCCGAATCGCTGATTGCAAGCTTGTTGGAGATAGTCAGTGAAAGAACCGGCTATCCTCCGGAGATGCTCGATCCGTCACTGGATATGGAGGCAGATCTGGGAATCGATTCGATCAAGCGAGTGGAAATTCTCACTAGCTTGAGAAAGCTTTTGCCGGAAAGCAGGCGCGAGCAGCTCGAAGGCAGCATCGAGCAGGTAGTCGGAATAAAGAGCCTGCAAGGCATTATAGATTGGATCAGACAGGAATTTTCGGATACCGATCCGACAGAGTCAGATGAAGAGCGAGCCTCAGTCAAAACTGTCGTTGGCGTCTAACCGACTGACTGTGATATTGAGAAAAACGCAGGGAGCCGGTCGCACGGTGACAGTGAGGAAATAGGGGGATCGCCAGTTATTATGCCGGCTGCAACGAAAAAGCGAGAGGGAAGAAAAGAGTTTCCACCCATCGCAATTATAGGCATGTCTTGCCTATTCCCCGGTGCAGCCGACCTGAGCACATTCTGGTCGAATCTAGTATCCGGACGATCCGAGATCAGAGATGCCTCACCGGCCGAGTGGGAGACTGATCGTTTTAATCAACGAGAAGCCAACGAGTACGGCGGAATTTACTGCACCAAAGGCGGTTTTATCACCGAACTGGCTGAGTTCAATGCGCTCGAGCACGGTGTCATGCCTAAGGCAGTCGACGGAGCGGACCCGGACCAATTCATCGCTTTGTCACTCGCCAAGAAGGCACTTCAAGATGCCGGATACCTGAATGGCGACTACGATCGAGATCGGGCAGCCATAGTTCTGGGCCGAATTGCCGCCCCCGGATCGGGTGCCGTCAACCTTATTCAGCATGGCTTCATCGACGAGGTCGTAGATGTCGTGTCATCCGCTCATGGCGATCTAAGCGACGACCAACTCGAGCAAATTCGACGAGATTTAATCGCACAATTGCGTCCTTGCAATTCTGACACTATTCCTGGTGTCATGCCGAATATCATTGCCGGTCGGATTGCATCCAGCCTCGGATGGGGAGGAAAGACTCTCGTCCTGGACGCCGCTTGCGCATCATCACTGGTGGCACTGGAAGTTGCATGCGACGAGCTGCACTCAGGACGCTGTGACCTGGTATTGTCTGGTGGTATCCACATCAACTCCAGCTCCTATTTCTATCAGATGTTCTGCGGCATCAAGGCCCTGTCTCCGACTGGAGTAATTCGCCCATTCGACAAAATGGCGGATGGCACCTTGCTGGGCGAAGGCGCGGGCATGGTGGTTTTGAAACTGCTAGACGAAGCCCTCGCAGATGGTGATACCGTTTACGCCGTTATTAAAGGAATTGGCAGCTCCAGCAACGGTCATGGCTCATCAGTTCTAGCCCCTTCCTTGTCGGGAGAAGTGCTGGCAATGCGGAGAGCCTACGAATCTGCCGGCATATCACCTAGCACCATCGGATTGTTGGAAGCACACGGCACCGCCACCAGAAGCGGTGATGAAACAGAGCTCAAGGCAATCGGGGAAGTATTCGAAGAAGCGAGGCCTTCCACGCTGTCTGCTGCTACGGGCGGACCCTGGTGCGCGCTCGGTTCCGTAAAATCGAACATCGGACACTGCCAGTCGGCTTCGGGAATCGCCGGAGTGATAAAGGCAGCGCTTGCACTTCACCACAAAATCATTCCTCCGACACTTAACGTCAAGCAACCGACCGAGAAAATCGATTGGCAAACATTTCCATGCTACCTCAGCGCCAGAGCGAGACCATGGATTCATCCCTGGATGCATGAATCACTCAGAGGAAAGGGACATCAACAGCTCCATCCTTCGGAAAACCAACCGGTGGATTACTTCCCGCGCAGAGACGCCGTGTCAGCCTTCGGATTCGGTGGCATCAATTCGCACCTGATTTTAGAAGAACACCCTGAAGTGCAAGAATCGAGTGCTCACTCTATAAAGTCATGGGATTCCGAATTAGTGCTTTGGACTGCTGATTCTGGCGAGTCGTTGTGCCAGGAAGCAGAAACGCTGGTCGAGATATTGAAAGCTCGCTCAGGAGATCCTCAGTTCACACTGGCAAGTGTCGCCAGCACGGTCAACAAAAAGTTCAGCAAGCGCATAGATACTACCAGCAGTGCAGAAGGTCAAACAGCGCCGCCCTGGACTCTGGCCATTGTAGCCACCTCCGTCACCGAGCTGATCTCTCGATTAACTGAGGTCGCCGAAGGAATTCGGAGCGGACAACACAACCGATTTGATTTTCGCTTTGCGAAAAACGACGGCATCTATCTCTTTAGCGGAAGCAATACCGTAGAGGGCAAGATTGCATACGTTCTGCCTGGACTGGGCGCCGCTTATCCTTATATGCTGAAGGACCTCTGCTTCCATTTTCCTGAAGTTCGCGAGGTTTTCGACTTCGTCGATCGCCTGGCTTTGAATATAGGAGAGACAAGTCTTCCCGGCAGCAATGTCTTCCCCTCATCCAACTCTTCTACTGCTACCGCCATTGGTCTGGCACAGGCTAACTCAGCGGTGGTCACGTTGCTCATGGCGGAATGGGCGCTGCACACACTTCTGCGAAATCTGGGAGTGACACCGGATATGGTTGTGGGCTGCAGCACAGGCGAGTTCGCCGCTATGTCGATCAGCGGTATCGTCGATATAGTATCTGTCGCAGAAGTCTTCTACGGCATGACCACAGCTGTGGCTCGTTCGATTTCAGCGGATGAAGCAAAAAGCCTCAGGTCACTGACGGTAAAGGCTGCGTTTCAAGACATTTCGCGGCACCTGAAAGCACTCGCCGATCCGGTTTTTCTGAGCGCCCAATTGACACCACAAAGATCGATAGTTACAGGTGAGAAGTCAGTTATCGACCAGGCGACCAAAATACTTGACTCGCAGGGAATCGAATATCAAAGGCTTCCGGTTGCCATCCCTTATCATACGCCCCTGGTCAACGATGTTCTCAATACCGATCGGGCCACACTTGAATCGGTGCCGATGACAGCATCAACCCTGCCGGCCTGGTCCTGCTCAACCAGCGAACTATTCCCCATCGAAGTGGAAGAGATCAGAAACATCAGCACCAGGCTTTTCAAAACCCCGGTCAGACTTTCAGAGACAATCGAAAAGATGTACGACGACGGTGTCAGAGTCTTCATCGAACTGGGGCCTAAGGGCGGTCTTACATCGTTTATCGGCGAGACCCTCGCCAACAAGACACATCTGGCGCTGACATGCGACGTGCAGAATCGGTCCTCGATCTCGCAACTCAATCATTTGCTCGCTGTCCTCATCTGTAATGGCACCAGGGTTAACCTGGATCATCTATATAGCAGGCGTAAATTGGAGGAGCTGGATCTCGATCAAAGCACTTCTCGCTCGGCTGCCATACCAAGCCTGTCTCTGGCGTATTCACGCACTCGCCCGAGCGCAGTCCTTAACGAGATTATCAAAGAATCAAAACCAAGCGTGTCCTTCATTGAAAATGTCAGTGTTACTCATGAATCGAACTCGTTCTATGGTGGCAGAGACGAAGATCGCACCCAAGACGATCGTTTGCTTGTCGGCGCAGCGTCTGCATCCAATCAGCAAAACCCCGCTGGCTATTCTCAGATAGCTGCAGATTCACCGCAGACCGAGGTGCTGTCCACGTACATCGACTCTCTCACACAGTTTCAC
>CAYTDR010000068.1:0-15024 GCA_964436185.1 uncultured Candidatus Obscuribacterales bacterium
GAAGCGCGGGGGCAGGCACGGGCACGACCTTTACCTTGATGGTGTACTGGCGCGCCACCGTCAACAGACCCTGGCTGCTCGTCTTCACAGTGATCTCGCCTTGACCCTCGCGTACCGCCCTGTAGCAGGCACGCTCGTTGAAGGTGTTGTTAGGGCGCTCGCTGAGCAACTCGCCCTTGCCGTCCGTCTCCGCCGCCGTGAAGTTGCCGTTGCCGTTCTCGAACACGACTTCCTGACCGATGAACAGCTTGAGGGTGTTGGGCACCTTCTCGTTCATGTCCACGGTGACTCTGGTGACAGCCATGCAGGGCGCGGCTTTGTCCGCGGTTTTGTCCGCGGGTTTCGTGTCCTTGGGGACTTCCTGGGCGACGCAGGCGAAGCCTGCAAAAAGGACGAAGGCGAGGGCCAGGATGTTTCGCTTCATTAGGAGAGTTCCTTGCTCGTGTGTTCAGTGTGGGAGTGGCGACAACGATTGCCGCGTCGATGGGATGCGGCTGCGGGAGTGGGCTCGAGGCTCGCACCTCAAACTTCGAACCCACCCTGGAATGGCGTCAATCGTTCGACTTACAGAGACTGCAAGTCCAGGAAGCCTCGAGGCAGCCACGCGCCACCATCAGCGGTGAAGACCTCACCGTTGACGTAGGCGGCCTTGTCTGAGAGCAAGAAGATTGCCAGCTCAGCCATCTCGTCCGAATCGGTGAGACGTCCGAGCGGTACGGCTTCGGCAATCTTCTTCTGCGCCCAGGCGAGGGCGAAGTTCAGGTTACCGGACGCGCCTTTGCTGGGCATCGTCCCAGGAGCCAGCGCGTTGATACGCAGACCCTTGTAGCCCCACTCCACCGCGAGGGTACGGGTCATGTTCAAGACCCCCGCCTTCGCTGCCGCGGAGTGAACCACGCCAGGGTAACCGGACCAGGCGTAGTTGGCCACGATGTTGAGCATCGAGCCATGCCCCTGCTTGATCATTTCCTTGCCGACAGCGCTCGTGCAATACCAGGTGCCGTTTAGAACGATGCCGATTACCGCGTTCCACCCATTGGGGGTGAGCTTATCGGCAGGCACGACGAAGTTGCCGGCTGCGTTGTTGACGAGGATATCGATCTTGCCGAAGCGTTCAAGCGTTGCTTTGACCATCGCTTCCACCTGGGTGGGTTCGCGCACGTCGAAGCTGAAGGTCAGGACTTCCCCACCCTGCGCGGTGATCTCCGCGGCCGTGGTGTCGAGGTGTTCCTGTTTTCGGCTGGCGATTACGATCTTAGCGCCTCTCTGGGCAAGCTTGATAGCGATCGAGCGGCCCAGTCCGGTACCACCGCCTGTGATGATCGCCACCTTGCCGGCGAAGTCCTTGGTCGAATCAATCTGAGTTCCCGGCTGGGTGTTCGAAATTGGCCTCGGCGCAGGCTTTCGACCGCGCAGTCGCCGACCGAAGACCTTGTAAAGGGCGCCCAGAGCCAAAACCGTAACGACGGCCAAACCGATAACGACTACTGTGTTCATGATGCATCATCCTGCTTTGTTCTTCAGGAATAAATCGAATGCGGTTGCGATGGATGTGGGAGTTCTTCCGATTCAACTCATCACAACCGCGCGGCCGACCGCCCGTGAGCGGTCAGCGTTGGCAGCAACTCGATTGCGGCAATCGAGGCAGTGAACTGAAACTCGATCAAGCCGCGATCAGCTTCTCCGCTTCCTTCACCAGGGCGATGCCGTCCTTGTAGCGCCGCACCCAATCACCGGATCCGATGATGCGGCGAGTGCTGGTCCAGGAAGGCGGAGCCGCCAGGTGAGTCGAGGCTTCAATCAGCATCTCGATCACCTTCCCGTCAGCCTTGCCGCTGTTCATGGCCTTGGTGAAACCCTCGTTGAGCGCCGTGGTGAGCTCGTTGTACCACTGAACCACGACCTTGTGGCTCTCGGCGTCACGCTTGTTAGACCAGCGGATCAGGGGAATGAAGAGGGCAATCAAGGCGAGAACGGCGAGCAGCGGCCAGTAAGCAGACAGTAAGTCCATGATTGAGACTCCAGGGAGGTTTGTGGTTGACACTGGCAAGCGATGCGTATTCGTTCGCTTTGTTGGTCACACGGAAAGCGTATGACTAACACAGAGAACGAAACGCGGTCATGCGTCGGGTCGGTTTCCAGACAATCGAAGAAGCTGTCACTCTCGAACCTGAGTTCGACTTCAGATTGCAGGCAGGCATGTTCACGAACTGCGCTAGTCAATTGAAACTCGCGACACCGGATACGGTACCGCATGCACAAACCTACACTCTCGCCATAATGACGAACGATAGGTATAGGTTGAGCAGGTTCAAATGACGAGTGTTGTGTGTTTAGAGGCCTGAGCGGTGCAAAAAGAAGAACGTCATGATTCTCTTTTGATGAGAGGCTCTATTCAAGTAATTTCGTGTGCAACATACAACAGCGTACATGAAGATCTGCTCACGGTTGATGAGATTGCTCGATGAAAATATGATGCTCTAGCTGTGCTGAAGGGCTTACCTTCCTGTTTAGAGCGGTGATGATGCTTTATAGAGATCTTGCGCTATCGATGCTATCTTGGCAACCCGCGCTTTGACGAGCTAAGAAACCGAGAAGGGAACTCTGCTGTTATTTACTGCGCGAGAACAGATTCTTGCGGTTCACCCAGATGGCGATGCCCGATACGGTAAGTGCACCAGGAATGGTGCCGAGAATGAGCCAGATGCATTTCGAATATGGACCGGCGAACGTGCCGAAGTGCAGCTTACCCAACCAGAGAAGCACGTTGTCAACCTGAGTTCGACTCGCAGGCGTTTTTACCTGCGAAATCGTATTGGTCGCGGCATCGAGGAACACATGGGAGAGTTTTTCCTTTGCTTCTGAATCCGATGGACTGAGGAGCACCTTGATTGGCAGTTGGTCATGCTTAGACAGTTTGATCCAGCGGACCTCCAGAGCAGGCTGGGTGGCGCGAGCCATCGAGATCAATCGATCAAAGCGGTCGGCAGGCAACATCATGTTTTTTGTTGTGCCACTAGATGCGCTACCGTCGCGGGCAACTACTTCGCTTCTGAGAGCAGGCTGCTCGTGCTCCGGCAATAGGGCTCGGGCGGCGGCGGCTGGCGGCTTGTTGATTGAGTTGGTGGGTGTTGAACCTGGGGGTAGGAGGAGCGCAGAAAGAAGGAATTTGACTGGCTCGGGATAGGCGAAGTTGAAGCCGCTCACACTCCAGATAAGCAGAAAGGGAACAGCAAAGATGCCGACGACTGAATGCGCATCGCGGTTGACACGTTTCCAGGGTGCTTTCCAGTTGACTTTGAGGCGCTTTGATAACTTGCGCGGATCGGTAAGCCAGATGAGCAATCCGCTGACCGTCATGCTCATGAGGCAAGCAGCGCCAACGCCGTTGATCCAGCGACCGGTCTGTCCGAAGAAAAGGTCGTAATGCAGATTCATCAAGAACTGAATAATCGGCTGTTTGTAGCCCAGGAGTGTTCCAGTGTGTGGATCTATGAAAGCGGTATCACGAGCGATGCCATTCTCAAGGTATATTTCCAGAGGCAGGTGTTTAGCCGATGGTTTGTGAATCCATTCAATTTCAAAGGTGGGGCACTGGCGGTGCACGTTCTCCGCTATCGAGCTGAACTCTTTGCAAGGCTCATTAGCATTTTTGCAAATCGGTCCGGTCAGCTCGGAAATCTCATCGGAAAATACGAGCAAGGTACCGCTTATGCTCATTGTCAGTAGATAGAGACCAGCAGTCAATCCAATCCATAGATGAAGCTTTCTCGACCAGCGAGATATTTTTGCAAAAGGTCGACGATTACCTCTGACTGCTTCATTAACAGTCTGCTGGTCGCTTGCAGATAGTCGTGTCTCAATTCTCAAACTCTGATGACCCTGGTCCTGATGGACGGATGAACCAAGCCGCGCCAGTCGCGCGTTCGGTGATTATCAATTTGTATCCGCGCTCCATCGCCCCAGAGCGGCTTAAAGGCGTCGTTGTAAACAGGCGATTGAACGCGATTTGGATGCTTATGATATCAAGAACCCAATAAAAGTTGAAAAACGCAATCGATTCTCAACAAGCCTTGGCTCTGGATCGGTCCAGCTAGTGAGGATATGTCCAGTGTATAAGCATTTTATAATTTACCTGTCTACGAGAATGCTTGGTGTAGCGAGGGTTCGTCGGTTGACACGCGTACGGAAGGATTGTAATGTGTTGGCTTCGTAATTGAGAATGATTTGCGGTCATAGCCACGGTTCGCAGGTCTCTCCATTACAACTGATTCAACTACTTTTGGTATTGCGGTTCAAACCGCAGGAGTGGCCATGATTCAGGTGAAAAGCGCAAAAACGCCCCCAATTCCTTGTACAAAGGCGACCGACAATATCAAGAGCTGATAGAGGCGGTTTCGTTGTGCTCGGAAGGTGATGCGGGATATGCGGCTGTCGTCCGCGCGAACGATTCGCAAAGCGTCTTTCCATAAATGAAGTAGTTGTTTAGTAATCAGATTTAGGTAATCCCTGGAACAGGAAAACACTGATGATCATCGAGCAACACGTAGTATCAAATGCCGGAAACCGAAACGATGAAGTCTCCTCGGGACGGGCTTTTGATGCGACACGTTTTCACGTTAATGATGACGTGGTAGATCTTGTGGATGACTTGCAGGAACTGCGTTTTCTTGTGGACTGCGCTTACGATGGGACACTCCCTGAAGGAGTCGATGAACCGTCGCTAAGCAATATATTGATTGCCGAGCGGAACCTGCGAGCAAGAGTGCGCAGAAGCTTCGACTTGGTCGAGCGAACTGCTCGTTGGTCGGGACCCGAGGATATGGCTCGTCTGGTCAAACAGGTTCGCCAGGAGTATTTTGCAGTAAAGAATAGCCTGCGTGGAATCTTCCGTCTCAAGGGTGCAATGAGTTGTGCCTTTGACTGGCAGAGCCCCATGTATGATGGCACCATCGCTTATACTGCCAACCGCTACAGTGAAGGAATCGCTGAGCACGCCTGGGATTACAAACGCGATGGACACTTCGAAGCGATCGAGTACGAGAAGAAATTCAATGAAGAGTATCTCACCCATCTCGGCTCCGACAGGCTTCGGTCGTATCTTACCAACAGCGGTATGGCCGCATTTTCGACTGTTCTGCACTGGCTCGCTCATGAAGCCAATTGCGATTGGCAGGCTGTAGCTGTCGAGCCGATGTACTTCGAGAATCTCCACCTGGCGAGGGCTTTCTTCCCCGCGATTGCCCAGGTGCGACCCGGATCTGGGGATGACCTGACCGAATTCTTGCGAGCGAAACAGCCTTCAGTAGTATTCTGCGACGTGGTGGCAAACTGCGGCGAAGTAGTGAAACACGAGTACGAGAGCGTCCTTCAGTGGGCTCGTAATGAGGCCCAGCACAAGGTCTATATCGTTCTCGATACCACATGCTTGCCCATTTTGTTCCTTGAAGAGGGACTCCTGGAAGGGCTTGGCGACAATGTCACCGTGATTTTCGTAGAAAGCTTAGCCAAGCATCATCAGCTTGGCATGGACACCGTCACTGGTGGCGTCATCGTCGCTGATTTGAGTGACGGACAGCACGACAGCCTGCGCAAGACCAGGGCAAGGTTTGGAACCAACATCTCAGACGGCAGTGTCGGCAGCCTGCCTTTGCCGAATCTTCAGAGGCTTACTCGCAGAATGCAGCGGCACTCTCGCAACATGCAGGTGGTCGCCGACGGTCTGGAAGAACGCATTCGTGAACAAGCAAAGTCGGATCGATCTGGCGAAAACGGCATCATAGAGTCGATCTCCTGGGTCGGAGAAGGCTTCGAGCAAGCTCCGTGGTACAGAAGCTCGGTGCTATCTTTGCGGCTGTTGCGCCAATACAGAACAGTTCAAGAGTATCGTGAATTCGAAAATAAAGTCCTGGAGATAGCCAGACAGCGCAACCACCCGATCGCGTTCGGCACCAGCTTTGGCTTTGACGTATCGCGCCTTTATGTGACTGCGCCATCTACGCCGTTCGAAGATCCGTTCCTCCGTTTGTCGATTGGCACAGAGACTCGCTCGGAGATGAATACTCTGGTCGAGATTCTTGCAGACGCCGACAGTTATCTGGGTCGCACCTGGGCTAAGAAAAATACCTCGACAGCCAGGCGTCCTGCCACCAGCTCTGTAACTACGATTGCTCGGCAACAAGATTCAGTCACCATGCTCGGCAAGTCGGGCGGCACATACTTCGGCGAGGACGGACTGAAAGAGTTCCTCTCCCCAGCCAACTATGCTCCTGCGCCGATGGTGGAGTTGCCCTGCGATCTCAATCCCTTCCGGGCTGACGGCGTACGCATTTTTGCCAAGCTGATGCCTCTCGTTCCTCTAATGAACGTCAAGTCTATTCCTGCTTTCTCCATGCTCAGCAAAGCGGCGGAGCGTGGTGACTTGAGCGGCGTGGAGAACATCATCGAGAGTTCGTCGTCGAACACAGTCATGTCGCTCAGCATCATTGCCCGTTTGTTCGGCATCGAGAAAACGCACGCCCTCGTCGATCATTCGATTGCTCCCGGGCTGCTGCGCATGTTGAGACTGTTCGGAATCGAAACCTTCCTGCATCCGGCGCCCGATCACGAGCTTTATGACGTTACACCGCCTCGCAGCGACAGAGCCAGAGCCTACGGCTCTAAAGAAGGCTGGCTCAACCCCGGACAGTATTCGAATCCGGATAACCCGGAAGGATTCGCTCGCTACCTCGGCCCGGACATCTGGGCACAGAGCCGCGGCAGACTGTCGATCTTCTCCTGTGCGCTGGGCACTTGTGGCACCATGGTCGGTGTCGGTGGAGCTCTGCGCGAACGCAAACCGGATCTCGAGATCGTTGCCTGCTGCCCGAAAAAGGGTGAAGCGGTGCCCGGTCCTCGCCAGGTGGCGCAACTGAGCGACGTGTCGTTCGATTGGCAGAATATTGCTAACGCTACAATCGAGCTGCCGGCCAAGGAGAGCTTCGAAGCCAGTATCAAACTGCTCCGACGCGGCATTCTCGGCGGACCTAGCTCCGGAATGAACTATGCCGGTCTGCTTCGCTACCTCGAAGAAGAGAAAGAGTCCGGTCGACTTGCCGAGCGTGTCGCTCAGGCAGGCGAGATCTGGTCCGCTTTCCTTTGCTGCGATTCGCCGCTGCAGCACGTGGATGAGTACTATGACGCGCTTGGCGAAGAGTCATTCCCGATTGTGCATCCGATTCCTGTCCAGGGAGAAGGTGGCTGTTAAGATGATGAAGACGCCTGCCACGCTGGAAGTAACGGACTGCGCGCCCACTCTGACGCCGAAAGTGGCGCCCTGGATGCGGACGCTGACTGAGACTGACGGGCATGTGCGCAGGCTCAGTCATTACTTCGGTTCTCCGTTTCATATAGTGGTCGACTCGGAATTCAGGCGCAACGCTGCCGATCTGCTTCAGCCACTCCGCGATCGCGGCATTTCCGGCGGATTGTTTTTTGCCCGCAAGGCTAACAAACTGCCCTGGTTCGTCACTGCGGCACGCCAGGAAGGTCTCGGTGTCGACACCGCCAGTCTTGCCGAAGTCGAGGAGACTCTTGCGCTGGGATTGTCTGGCGAGAAGGTGATCATCACGGCGATTGGCAAAAGCGAAGCGCTTATAAATCGAGCCCTGATGTCGGGTTGTTTGCTTGTTATCGACAACGATGATGAACTGTCCCTGGTGCGTGCCATGGCCAGTACAGCTGGCTGCAAGGCGAGAATCGGCTTGCGTTTCGCCGGCTTCGAAGTGGGTGAGCGATTCGTATTTAGCCGCTTCGGCTTTTCAGTCAATGAGGCCGGAGAGCTTCTTCGTTCGGTAGTAGCTGATCCTTCTTTATCACTCGAGATTCTGCATGCCCATCTCGACCGATACGATGTCGACGAACGTGCACAGGCCGCCTACAAACTGCTGGAGCTCTGCGACTATGCCCGAGAGTTGGGTGGCGAGATACGTGGTATCGATCTTGGTGGCGGAATCCTGATTCGATACCTGGAGCACGAATCGGAGTGGAACGCCTTCAACCAGGCATTGCTCGATTCAGTCGCCGGTAAACGAGAAGCCTGCACGTTCCGCGGAGATGGGCTGGGATTCTTGCGCGCCGGTGATGAGATAGTCGGTCAGGCGGATCTGTACCCGGCGTGGAACAACCTTTCAAAAGAGCGATTTGTCGCTGCCGTTCTCGATCGAGAGTGTGGCGGAAGTCAGCTCTACAAGCAGATTGGCGATCGTGGGCTGGTGATGTACTTCGAGCCCGGGCGCGCTCTTCTGGACAACACGGGCATGACCGTTGCCCGGGTAGTCTTCCGCAAGCGAGATACGCTGGGCAACCTGCTTATCGGCGTGGCGATGAATCGCATGAATCTCAGACCGTTCCGGGCTGAATTCTCCACAGATCCGCTCATCCTTTCAGACGGCGAGCGGCAACCTCTTAACGAGGGTGCCTACCTGGTCGGCTGTCTGTGTTCGGAAAGCGATTTGATCTACCGGCGTAAATTGAAGCTCGACCGGCTACCAGAGCCGGGAGATCTAGTTTGTTTCTTCAACACGGCAGGTTACCTGGCGCACCACCTCGAGGTCGGTACGCACGGAGATCCGCTGCCGAGCAACGTATTGCTGGATTCCCAGAGTCTCGAGGTGCTTGCCAAAATTTAGGACCGCGAGAGGTTTGGTACAAAGTTTGAGGTTATTTAAAGATGGCTGTGGGACACAGGTTGAAACTAATAGAAGGGAACCGGGAGGAGATCAGCGAGTCTTTCCCCAGACCGGTCGCCGTGGTGACTGGTGCCGCCCGTGGTATCGGGCGAGCGTTGGTGCATGAACTGAGAGCTCGTGATTGGGCTGTCATTGCAGTGGTGCGCCAGTTCTCGGATGTACGTGATCTGTTTGCCGCCGATCCGGAGAACGTATTTCCGTTGCGTTGCGATGTAAGGGAGCCTTCAACAGAGACGGCCCTGAGAGAGTTTGTAGAGACTCAGACCGGGCGAGTTGATCTGCTCATTAATAATGCCGGCTTTGGTGCCTCCGGTTTCGGTATTGAAGGTCTCAAATTCGATGAGTTGAATGACGTGCTCAACGTCCACTGCCACGGTTCCATCCGCTGCACTCGGGCATGTTTGCCTTTCTTGCGTCAATCGCCGAATGCCGCGATCGTCAACATCTCTTCGCGATTCGGCTCGCTTGAATGGGTAGCCACAGGGCATGTACCAAACGAAGCGACATACACCTACCGCATCGCCAAGGCTGCTCTCAATATGCTCACCTCTTGTCTGGCGATGGAGCTGAAGCCGGATAAAATCCGGATTTTGGCAGTCGATCCGGGCAAGGTAAAAACAAGATTTGGTCCTAAGGATGCCGATATCGAACCAGCGGAATCGGCGTCAGCAATCATCGATTTAGTCGAAAATAGTTCAAAAACTGGGCAATTCGTGCACGTCTCGGGGGAGAAACTACCATGGTAGATCGTTGTTGGTCCGTAAAAGAAAAGAATGACCCGTTCATAGTTCCGTCATTCGAAACCATCAGTTTCTCGCTTCCATCGATCGAGAGCTGGGAAGCGCTATTGCGCGGTGAGCAGGATGGTTGGGTTTATCTCACTGACGGCAATCCCACACTGGCCGCTCTGGAATCGCTTCTGGCGCGTGCGCAGGGTGTGGAGAGTTGCTGGGTCTCCAGCACAGGCAAAGCTGCTATCGCGATGACGCTGATGGCGCTTTTGAGCGCCGGAGACGAAGTGATTATTCTGAAAGAAGGCTACAAGTCGACGCGGCTTTTTGCCGAAGGCATGCTCAAGAAATTCGGTGTGCAAGTGACACTTCTGAGCGTGGATGAGCTCCCCAGGCTGGTGGAAGTGATCAAGCCGGGCGTGACGAAAGTACTCGTGCTCGAGTCTCCCACCAATCCGATGACCAGAGTCGTCGATCTGGCAAGATATACCGCCATCGCTAAGGAGCATGGAATCACAACCGTCCTGGATAACTCCTGCGCCGGTTTCCATCAACATGGAAAGATCGGAGTCGACCTTATTGTCCACAGTTTGTCCAAGTTCGCCTCAGGTGTCGGTGATGTCATGGGTGGTGCCGTGCTCGGTACCAAGGAAGCAGTTTCACGCATCAAGAATGCCAATGTATGGAACACTGATGCCATGGCCACTCATGCCGGCGTTCAGGTTTGGAAAGGAATGCAGACATACCAGTTGCGTGTCGACCGCCAGTCTTCCAACGCCCTGGAAATTGCTCGCTACCTCGAGCAGCATCCTAAAGTGTCGCGTGTTGTCTATCCTGGACTGGAAAGCCATCCGGATCACGAAGTGGCAAAACGTCAGATGAAGGATTTCGGCTCGGTGCTTGCCTTTGATGTTAAAGGTGGAGCACCGGCAATGAAAGAAACTCTCGATCGTATGCGCATATTCCGCATCGCATTCGGTACCGGATTCACGCAGTCGATCGCCAATCCGGCCTGGTTGTTCTACGCTCGTTCGTTCCCTGAGCAACAAACCGGACCGGGAGCCATTCTCGAGAACACCATCCGCCTCTCTGTCGGAATCGAACCGGCAGAAACGCTGATCGAAGATCTGGAGTGGGCACTGGGAACCCAGGAGTAGCTCTGTTGTGGCGATGCAGCCCGCAAAACTAAAGAAGTCAAAAAGCGATGCCCGAATCCTTCGACAGATTCGGGCATACGCCTTACTATGCTGGTTCGCATATGGTGGCGTCATCTTGTGCACCATTCTCGAGCTGCTCCTGGGTCACACCGTTTTGGCCATGTTTATTCTGGCGACCGGACTCTTCGTTTTCTGGATGCGAGGAGCGATGCTTTTTATTCTGCCTTCCGCAAAACGATTGATGGCGCTCGATGAACATCCGGAACTCTTCGAGGTGGAAAGGCTATCGAGACTGTATCTTAAGTCCCTCAGTTCGTTGCCGCTGAAAAAAGAGCCTGCGCGATCGGTCTTGTTATCGCATTTGGGTGTAGCGAAAATGATGCAAGGCGATTACGAGGGTGCAGAGCAGTGCTCCCATGACGCAGTCACGCAATTCCCTCTGCGCCGTTATCCCAATGAAGTCTTGCGATTGTATGGGCTCAGTGTGGCGATCGCCAGGCAGGAGCGTTATGAAGAAGCTCTGCCAATAGCACTTCAGTGTCTGGAAATCTGCCAGAGTCAGAAACCCAATAGTCGACACCTTTTGGCCTATGTTTATACTCTATTGGGTTCGATAGAGATGAGACGAGGCGATCTGGATGAGGCACAACGCTACCTCGATGAGGGAAAACGTTGGCTCGACAGTAAAATAAAACTTCCTCATTGGCTGCCGACTATCGGTTGGGACCGAATGAAGTTTGGCTACAGGTCGATACTGTCCCTGGTATCAATCAAAAAGGGCCTGATTAGCGAATCAAGAGATCTGGTGGGGGACATGATTTCGTCGCACGATGAGAATCCTGCCATATTGACACCTCCCAATATCATAGTGCTGTGCGAGCTGGCAGAGGAGCTGCGAGCAAAAGGAGAGCCTCATCTCGCCGAAGACATCATGCGAATTGTCTATGCGCTGGGCGTAAAGATTCCCAATCACCCCGATGCCGCCTTGATTCTTGCTACTTACGAAAAGCTCTTGCTGGAAAGTGGAAGAAACAGTGATGTGCCTGATCTTAAGAGATGGATTTTGCCGGTCAGCAAGAATGATGAGCTGTAACTGCGTAACCGTTCGCGCAATATCGCCAAACTAAGATCGAGCATCACGGATGATTTTTCTCTTCCGGCAAAATCCGCTCGGCTCAAGGCTTTCAAGATGACTCAGTTGCGTGAATATAGCGCGAGGGGAAGATGAGACTAATTCTCAATAACGTTTGCGTCTCGTTTTCCTTGAGTTTTTGATATCGGGCATCAGTTCCCGAGATCGCGACGCGAAGGCCGGGATGCTTTATTGGCGGTCATCTTGATCAAGTAGCAAATCTTGTCTTCATGGCGATAAAGTACGTGTATTGCTTTTAAGACAAGAGTTTAAGGAATCCCTGCACCAGTAATTCATTGAGAAGAAAAAACGAGAAATCTCGTCCGACTCGCTGAGTTATTGGTTTGCAGGCTTCCAATCATGGTCTTCTTTCACGCACAGGATTAGCGATATTGTGCAAACCCTCGATATAACGAGTGCTTCGCTTTGCTTCGACAATTGCGCTAAGTGCGTCCGCCGTCAGCTCTGCTAGCAACGGCCGGGCAAATACCATCTAACCAAAAAGGGATAACGATGGACCTGTTCATCCTCTGGACGGCTCTGCTTCTCGGTCTGCGCCACAGTCTCGACGTGGACCATTTGGCTGCTATCGCTGACATCGCTGGTGCTCAAAGCACTCGCAAGTCGTCGCTTCTGGGCTGTGTCGGCTACGCTCTCGGTCACGCTGCCGTTGTTCTGGTTCTGGGCAGTGCTGCACTTCTGCTTGGCCTTCACATTCCGGAATCGTGGGGCGCGGTAATGGAGAAGGTGGTCGGCATCACCCTCCTCGTTCTCGCTGCTGCCATTGTGATTTCGGCTCTCCGCTTCGGCAAGGAAGGCAAGCTGATCAGCCGGTGGCGCATCGTCTATGGTGCCTTCGACCGAATGTTCGGTCTCTTCCGCCGCAAGACCGGGCACACGCATCAGAAGAAGAGTCTCGATGACCTCGGCTTTGTCGGCTGTTGCACCATCGGTGTGTTGCACGGGATTGGCGTTGAGTCGCCGACTCAGATTCTCGCGCTCGGCTCCGCCATGACTCTGGGCAACACGCTCTGGGGTATCGTGATCATCGGTTTGTTCGTTGTCGGCATGATCGTGTCCAACATGGTCGTCGCCTTGGTGGCAATCTACGGGTTCCAGAACGCCCGCCGCCGCCAGATCGTCTTCCTCGTGGTCAGTCTGATCTCTGCTGTCTTCAGCGCATTCATCGGCATCGCGCTTTTGCTCCACTAATCGACCGTTAGAGAGCTGGGTTATCAGTCCGACGGTTGTTCCTGGTTCTCGTTCGTCCGTGCTAGTTTTAGTTATGAAGGTCTGGCGAGCTCAGGTTTCGCCAGGCCTGTAGTACCTACAGGTAACAAACAGAGCAGTTTCATGGGTGACAAAAAGAAATCAAAACGGCTGCTAGTCTGCACGAAAGGCAAACACTGTGCCAAGCGTGGCGGTCGCGAAGTCGCTGATGCGCTGGAGGCTGATGCCAAAGCGCTTCAAAGCGATCTTGAGATTGTTCGATGCAAGTGTCTCGGGGAATGCGATCATGGCCCCGCTGTTATTTACATGCCCGATAAGGTCAAGCATCGTAAGGTAACTCCGGAAGCTGCCAGACAGATTCTGGAGGAACCCGATGTGCCGACCAAGCGTGGCGTGCCGAAGGAAAAGAAGAAGAAAAGGCGGGACTGATAGCCGCGTGTTAATTGCGGTCGGCAACGGGAGCCCTGGCTGGGTTCCTGTTGCGACCGTGGTTAACAGTTTTTTTTGAGCGAGCTATTCATACATATAGTAAATAGACAGTTTGAGGAAAACCGCACCACGCCTGAATGTTGGCCGAAGCGTGGTACTCGAGTAACATCGATGAACGTACGCTAATTGCGTCTCGCGACCGAGCTGTAAAATGTCTTCTTGGGAAACTCTTGCGAGAGCTGCTTTAGCTGTTGTGCGGTAATAGCTGGACAGTTATGAATGTTGACGCTAGAGATTGAGGACGAAGCCAGGAGCAATTGACGAACATACTTAAATTCCACTTTCGAACGCCGAAGATTGAGTGAGCCCAGATGTTTTAGTTTGGCTAGATTGACAAGACCTTTGCCATGAAGACCTGTGTTGCAGATATCAAATTGTGAGAGTTCCGGCAATTGTGCGATATAAGGCAATATGTTATCGGTGATGTTAATATCCGTGATCTTGAGAGTGTGTAGCTTCTTCAATGAGGTCAAATACTTGAAGGATTCGTCCGGTATCGGGCAATTGATTAAGGTCAGATCTCTAAGCTCGCTGAGCCGTGCAAGAGGCTCTAGCGTTGTCACCTTTGATTCGATTATAGCGAGAAGTTTCAGCTTGGCTGTTGCCAGATGAGACAATCCTTTTTCGGTGATGTCGCCGTATCCCAAGCTCAAGTGCACGATGCCGTCCGTTCTCTTGAGCTTCAGCGCATCGATGTCATCCCATAGAATCAAGCTCACCTCTTGGGCGCCGGTATCTATGTGTTTCTGCATAGACGCGACCGACTCATTAGTTTGATTTACAGGTTGAATCAGGACATCAGAGTTCTTTTCGTCACCGAGATGATGTTCTTGTTTCTGATCGGTCGAGTGATCCAACCTGGCGAACATTTTTGTCGAAAAGACCGCAGCGATGATAATGGCGCCCACCGCCAAAAATATGGTTGCCATTCCTAAGACGCTTCTTTGGCTGCCTGTAGGTTCGGTGGTTTCCTTGTGCAGACTCAGTTCAAGCTCCCTGCTCAGCTCTGAGATGGTTCTCGTGATCTCATCCACGGACTGGAAACGACTTTCCGGCTGCTTCTCGAGGCACCTTTCTGCCAGTGCGAACAACGATCGCGCCAGAGGAGATGTGATCTCAATGGGTGAAATGACCGGCGCGTGCACGTGCTGATTCAATACAACCAGAGCCGAATCTCCGGTAAAGGGAGGAGATCCCGTAATTGTCTCGAACAGAACGCATCCCAGTGAGTAGATCTCAGAGCGCACATCGAACTGCTTTCCATCAACTTGTTCCGGACTCATGTAATAGGGCGTGCCGGCAATCGTGCGGCTCTGAATGACAGTCTTTGACTGCAATGCATAGGTGGATTTGGCCAGTCCGAAATCGATCAAGCGAATGGACATGGCGCCAGTGCTCTCATCGGATTTTTGTGAACTCTCCTGCTCTATGCAGTCGCTATCAGTACTAATGAGAATGTTGGACGGTTTCAGATCTCTATGAAGGACACCATGCTCGTGCAAATACTTCAAGGCGTCGCATATCAGAAAAAGCAACTCCAGGATGTGTGTTTCAGC
>CAYTDR010000069.1:0-14997 GCA_964436185.1 uncultured Candidatus Obscuribacterales bacterium
GTTCTATAACACGTCCTGGATAGTTCTATGTGTATGTTTGCCAGGTTCGAGGCACGTCTTTTGTAGCGAGCGCCAGACTCTGTACCGTTTGGCTCGAGTGCGGTGAGTAAAAGGAAGTTTGCCAACTTCGGTTGTTCGAGTTTGAGAATCGCTTTGGCGTATTCGACCCTTGATTCATCAAGGTGCACTACCGCCTCTGGCTCTCTGCCAATGACTGTGTCCCTCTTTCGATGACGATCTTCTACTAGCAATTCCTCTGCTTTCTTTGCTTTGTCAAGCATGGTACATAACAGAGCCCAGTGCAATCGGGTCTCAGCTGTCTCAATGCTATTGGCGCCGAATATATCGTTTCTGATATAGTGGCACATCTTTATTTCCGCCTCGGCTTTGTCGTACATTCTCGCGCTCTCGAGCGCTCTTGCTGTAGCGTCGTGCCAGTGGCATTTGATCAACTGGTCTTTGCTATCGTGGACCAGCTTGAAAGCTCTGTGAGCAGCAAGTTTGGCCTCCTTTTGTTTTCCCGCTTTTGAAGCGAGCTGGGCGAACTGCGCGAGTATGTTAACTGAACTATTAGGTGGAGTCGGATAGGCTGCGTCGATCATCCTGACGAGTTTGAGAGATTCATTGTAGGCTGCTTTTAAGTCTCCTCTAAGGCTCAATTCGTTTATATGTGTGCGCAGACCGAGTGCGATCGAAGGAGTAGAACCTATGCCGGTAAGTGGAAATCGGCGTGTCAACTCTGCTTGATCGGCGTCGGATATCCGAGGACATTTGTCCAGATTTAGCGACTGGATACTCGGAATGCGCTTCAAAAGCCTGACTACACATGCAAGGGAGATGCGGGTTCGTGATAGATCGAGAAGCGTCAGCCCCGTTATATTGCTGGGAATACTATCTACTGCCTGCTCCGAGTACTCCGATTTGGACAAATCGAGAACCTCCAGGAATTTCATTTCCTGCAAACCTTGAAGAGAATCACAGCCAGTGTGGGTCAAGATCAGTTTGCGTACACCAACATCCTTGAGCTCACTCAACGTTTCTTCGGACAAATCTGCAAAGGTCAGGTTCAGAACTGACACGTGGAACCCTTTCAGTCTGCGCAATAACCCAGGTCTGAGATCTGTGTAGGCAAGGTTGATGGCAGGATTTTCTTCAGTTATCACCTTGTCAATCACGTCATCCGCGTTCCAAGTCACGGGTGACAAACGAGGTTTCATCTTCTTGCGTGTATTAGTTGGGGCCTGGCGATCTGTCTTGACCAACCAGAGTCTGCTCGCTACTGCCACAGAAATACACATCAAGAGGAACAGAACGAACAGCTTTTTCTTTGCAGTACGCTCTATAGGCAGCGCCTGGGTTGGAGACGGTTGTTGATCGGACAAAAAACGAGCATCCGAATTATTGTCTTGCAGTTTTTTCAATATTGAAATAGGTTCATCGAGAGTTTGGTACCGCTCCCTGGGGTCTTTGGCCAGGCAGCGTGCGACTAAATCGACAAACTGATCGGGAAGCTCGATAGGGGATCTCTCGCGGATAGACGGAACAGCGCTCTCTACATGTCGAGAGAGAGTCTCCAGTGGTGTGCTGCCTATGAAGGGGGGCTGCCCCGTAATCATCTCGAAGAGAACGCAACCCACTGAATAAAGTTCGGAGCGATGATCGTAAGTCAGCCCGCGCACCGTATCCGGTGCCATATATGGCGGCGTACCTGCCAGAGTCTTACCATGAACGTCAGTGATCGCTCCGGTCGGCTCTTTCACTCCGGCGATGCTGAAGTCGATGAGCCGAATGTCGATAGACTCGTCCTTGTCCTCGCAGAGCAGTATATTGCAGGGCTGTATGTCTCTGTGATAGATGTGATTCTCGTGGAGGTAGGCGAGTGCTTCCAGTGTTTTCACTGTCACGACCACGGCGCTGAGCAGGTCGAGCGGTCCGAATTCTCTTATGTAGGCCCTCAACGTGCAGGAGGGAACGTACTCCATCACCATGTACGGCGTGCCACTAGCATTGGCACCAAAGTCAAGAATAGTAATTACGTTCGGATGCTTGATGTGGCTGGTGCATCGAGCCTCTTCCTGGAAGGCGATCAGCTGCTCCGGTGTCAGGCGATGAAGAGTCTTCACGGCCACCTTCTTATTCAGCAAACGATCAACGCACTCATAGACGATGCCCGCGGTGCCGCAACCCAGTTCTGCCAGCGGGAGATATCGTTCCAGAGGAAACCTATCGGGATCTACCTGGATCTCTTTCGGTTTATCGACAGTGTGCTTTTTGACACTGCTGACTCGGACGCGAGGTTTATTGCTGTTTATGCGAAGTGGTTGTGGACTGGCGCACTTGCACTGTTCTGCGCGAAAGATGAATTGAGTGAGCGAACCCTCTCGACCTGAGCCGATTCTCCTTTTGCACACTCTGCACAGATTGATGTTCGAGTCTTCTTTGTCCACGCTGATGTCGTCGGCGCAGTTGCAAACCTCTATAAACTGCGTGACGAACCCGGTGCTAGAGCTCCTGTACGGTTTCCGACAGGTCGAGCAGTAGGCGTCGTCGGGAGTGGTCAAGAGTTTGCGTTCTCAAAGTCAGTTCTCCGATCAATTCTAAGCTACTTGAATTGAAAAGAACTCCAAAGGAACACGGAGACGATGTTAAAGAACGACGTGGTTGACTTCCATCTGGAAGCGAACATATTGCATTTTCTCTTTCACCCGTGCAATCTCTGCTCTGGTTCCCTTAATGGGAGCAAGACAGGCAAGACCGACAGCGTTGATAAAGGTGATTGGGACCAGCGCCATAACTATCTTGCTGACCTCATCGCCATTAAGTCCGTGATAACACTTGAGGGCGAATATGAAGCCGACCAAGTTGGTGATTAAGAAGATGGACCAATGCATAATTAGGAAAAGTTGTTCTCTCAAGAGAAGCGCATGAAGTGACTGCATCTCTCGGAGCAGTTGAGGGGAAACGGCTCCCCGTTTGCTGGACGCTACGACGGCAAATGTTGGGGCGCCACCCGTCGGTGGCAGTGGAAGTGTTCTATGATCGATCTCGCCTGGACTCGGCGTCGGGCGCCATTCCACATCTTTGCCGGCTATCTGAGCCATTCTAAAGGCTTGCAACTTTTCCAGGTCATCATAACTGACTATGTCAGGCACCACGGGTGGCGGCTGCATTTGCGCGGTCGGACTGTTATTCGTAGAGGGATAACTATTGGGAACTGTTACGCCTGGGGTTTGATAGTTGTTGGTCGAGTCTACTAGACCCCCACAGTCTCCGCAAAACCTGGCTCCTGGCTCAAGGTGATAAGAGCAATGTACGCAGACAATAAATTTTCGTGGTGCAGCGACAGTTTTGTGCATAGACTACTAATTTCGTTTATGTAGGGTTGTTGGGCAATATTTTTTTGACTCCTGAGGCTTCAGTTCCGGTCTGGAACTCAGCATTCGAAGTTAATAACGTGATCTACCAAATCACAAGACTACATCAGGGTTATAGCCTATGCAAGCATTTTTTTGCCGCAACCTCTTGGAAAGCGAGATGCTTGAACACCCGGAAAAGACCGAATCCAGATACTTTCAGGTTTTACTAAGCTTATTTGTAATAATCCGCAATAAATAAAAAGCCTGTAATGCGTCATTGGCTCAAGGTCTCCAGAATATTGGGAATACCACCAATGAAAGCGGTGAGACGTTAGTGGCATGGACCAAATCAGCATTCTTTGGACAGCAGATTCGGTTTTTGCAAAGCGTCCACTTGAAGTTTGTTACTGTCCTCCACGACCAGCAACATGTGCATTCCATCGACCTCAGAGTAGTCTGCGGTGTTCGCAGATCGTGAGTTACGATGGCGAGGAATTCCTGCTTATTGAAGTTGAACCTCTCGAATCCGGCAAGATGAACCCGCAAAAGGAGGGTCACAGATCTGGAC
The DNA here is from genome assembly GCA_964436185.1 of uncultured Candidatus Obscuribacterales bacterium. Lineage (GTDB taxonomy): Bacteria > Cyanobacteriota > Vampirovibrionia > Obscuribacterales > Obscuribacteraceae > CAYTDR01. Next base: position 3,925 of record CAYTDR010000069.1, read on the forward strand.
GATACAACATCGCAGGCGGTGCTTACCTGTCCGAGAAGAAGGGTCGAAATCGAGCAGTGGAGCTCTTTGCCGATGGAGACAGCCTGATCCGCGCAATGGTCAATCTGTTGCACAATGCGATTCAGTTTTCGAAGTCGGGCACCACCACTAGTATCTGCTCGAACAATGGAGTATGCCGTGTTGGGGCGAAAAGTGACAAGCCACGCTTATCAAACGCCTCGGAAATTTTAGCTCAGCAGACTCGAGGTGAAGCTGGCTGCTGTCTTGAATAGTTTCAGCGCTGCTTTTCGATTGAAGCGTCCTTCGGTGAAGACTTCTTTCAGCAATGCCTGGCGAATGATGTGATTGTTCTTCATCAGGTATCTGTGCGCAAAAGGCATGGCTGCATCAATGAAATTGAACTTCGGATTGATGGTCAGCGCTACACCTTCGAGGGTAAGAAGTGCTCGCATCACGTAGGTAAACTCGGATGGTAGGCGGAACGGATAGCGATAGCAAACATCGGAGAAATCAAAGAGCATCTTGCGAAAACGCACCTTAGTCATCCCCTCGGCAAACCGAGCTTCGATGATCGGCGTAAGATCAGCACAAAGCGCATCTCGATCTACTTCTGCCTTCAAGAAGCCCATGCCTACAAAGTCATCGACAAGACTTCTGTAGTCTCGCTGTGTGGTGTGAACCAGCGCATTGACGAGATGCATCTTCAACTCAGGCGAAAGTCGTCCGACCATGCCGAAGTCGAATATGCCAATCTTTCCGTCGTCCATGACGCGCATGTTGCCCGGGTGTGGGTCAGCATGGAAGAAGCCGTCTTCAAGAAGCTGACGCAGGTAGAAATTTGCGCCCAGCTTAGTTAGCTCTTCACAGTTCAATCCCTTGGCGTTGAGAGTGGCTACGTCATCGATGCGGCAACCGTTGACATACTCGATTGTAAGCACACGTCTTCCAGTCAGGCGCCAGACGATTCGAGGAATGTAGATGTGATCGAAAGTTCTGAAATTTCGTCTGAAGATATCCGCATTGCGACCTTCGCGGATGTAGTCAATCTCTTCGAAGATAGTCTTGCCGAACTCTTCCACCACACCGGGCCAGTCTGTATGCCGGCAAAGGCTTGGATATTCCATCACTTCATCGGCAATCGCACCGAGCACCTGTACGTCCTGGGCGATAATGCCGCCGAGGTTCGGTCTCTGGACTTTGACAACGACGTCTCTTCCATCCTTCAGCACCGCTCTATAAGCCTGTGCCAGGGATGCAGCGGCGATTGGAGTATTGTCGAAACTTGCGTATAGTTCCTCGGGAGCCCCACCCAGCTCTCGCTGGATAATTTCTCGAGCGATATCATTGTCGAACCGGTCAACATTCTCTTGCAGCTTGGTAAGCTCCAGCATCGCAGGCAGAGGCAAGAGGTCAGCCCTGGTTGAGAGGGTCTGTCCGATCTTTATAAATGTCGGTCCTAACTTATGTAGTTCTCTGGTCAGCCAAGCTCCTAGAGCCCGGTATTCTTCGAATTCTTCGCTGCTTAGAGCCGCTTCTTCCATATCGTCAGGGCGAGAGGAATTTCTTTCGAACTCCTGGGCGTGAAACTTGGCGAATCCTCGAACTGTTTTAATGATGATCCAGACGATGGGGAAGACTCGCAAGGCGGCCTTGTAGCCTTGAAGTGCTTTGATTCTGACGAAAACCCGCCATGTCGAGCGAATCAGCTTCGGCACAGTCACATCCCGGAACGTCTCACGAATCGGGTTGTGTGCTGGAGGTTCCGAGTTTGTCTGGCGTTCGTTCAAGTCCATATCTTCCAGCGTCGATTGATCGATTACTAGCTCTTCTCTTGACCTCTAGTGTAAATGGAATTGGTCCGTTGTCAGCAGTTCAAGTAGATAAATTTATGCTTGTCTTTACATGCCGAATCGCCGCGCAGATGGCGATCTTGGAATTTAGCGCAGCTGGTGAATAATCTCATATTGCTGGGAGATGATCTGCTGAACGCCCTTTTCAGCCAATCCCATCAGGTCAGGAAGTTTCTTTACATCATAAGGTGCTGTTTCAGCAGTAATTTGCAGCTCCAAAACCTTGCCTGACTCGGTAAGGACGATGTTGCTGTCCATCTCTGCCTGCGAATCCTCGGTGTAGTTGGGGTCGAGCAAGAGCTCTCCCTTCACCTGGGCAACGCTAACGGCGGCCAGATGCTCCGAAAGTGGCAGTTCTTCGAAAATTCCCTGCTTCTGTAACTTCAATAGTGCATCATACAGTGCCAGAAAACCACCGCAAATGCTGGCGACGCGGGTTCCCCCGTCGGCCTGCAGGACATCGCAGTCGATGGTGATGGTTCTCTCGCCCAACGCTCGGCGGTCGATAACCGCTCTCAAGCATCTGCCGATCAAACGCTGAATCTCGCTGGTGCGCCCTGTCGGCTGCCCTCTAGTAATCTCTCTTTGCGATCGCGAAATAGTCGATCCTGGCAAAAGAGAGTACTCGGCTGTTATCCAGCCTTCGGAACGACCGATCAAGAAAGCGGGCACCCGCTCCTCAATCTTTGCAGTAGTGAAGACCTTAGTATCACCAAACTCTACGAGCACGGAACCATCAGCATTCTTAGTGAAGTTCCTGGTGAACGTTACTGGGCGAAGTTGATCGAATTGCCGGTTGTCACGCCGCCGGACCATAAGGCTCTCGCTTTCTAGTGCGCGAAATGGGCTATTAGTATATCCCTATTGTTACGCCTGGGCAGATAAATTCATAAAGTGTGCACAAGTGTTTGTCACTTTTGTGAAGACACTGGTCAGGAACCGAATCTCAGGCGTTTGATTTGTGCAGTTCCCGTTACAACAAAACCTTTTCCCTGCCTCACCTTGAGATCGGTGAACTTGAACTGGATATCATCAGAGCGATTTCCCAGATTGGATAATCCATTTACTTTTTGAACGATGAACTGCGAAATCTGTGGTGAGAGCTCCTGTCCGCTTGTCATCAAGCGCGTATCTTGAAGCTGAATCCAGCCATCGACAAGGGCAAGCTTGCTTTGAATCTCAACCGGAATCGGAACCGCCATCTGACCCATGCCCACCCGACTGTCGAATGTCAGCGTTGCTCGGTCGGACTTCTCCAACTTCATTTTCGCGTTGCTGATCGAAAGTCCGATGCTGGGCGCGTTTTCGCCAAACAGCGAGGCAATCAAACCACTTTTCTTGCTTGCATTGAGCGAGAGACGGTCGAGAGTGCTAGGTGAGTTCATGAACTTGTTCAAGCTATCCTGGCTGATTTCGACAGTTACTTGCGCTTCGGTCGGTTCTTTGAACTCGATGATTCTGTGGTTGAACATGATACCAGTGTCGAACGTCATGGCACCCTGTGAGGAGAGCGTGAGACTGTCGATGATGAAGTCTTTCACGTGTCCGTCAGTAATGTTGATGTTGAGCGATTGCAAAACGCCCTTGTTGAGGTCAAGATCAGCAGCTGTCAGGTGGAGATTTTTGCAGGAGCCGTGCATGAACTCACCATCTGCAATGTCGATTTCCAGCTTGCCGAACCTGCCGGAGTTTACATCCATAAATGTGATCGCTGGCACGACGATTGCACCAGGTTGAGTCTCGGGACCGGCAGTCGGAGTCTGTCTGGGGCTGAACTCTTGAGATTGGTCGGGTTGCCCCGACTGATCGAGTTGAGCCAGCCTCCTCTTTAAATGGTTGCCAGGCACTGCTGAAGAGCGAGTCGGCTGCGCTTGATCGGTGGTGGCAGCCAGGCAGATTTGGCCGGGCAATGCAGTGGATAGGAGAAGAGTCAAACAGATAATGCGCTGAAATTTTGCCAACATTTTTCTTCCTTACTGCAAGTGGAAACGACGAGCCAAGTGCCAATCAAGACAATTAGCACCCTTCAACGGTTATTTCAAATACCCTGAGCTAAACTCTTAACTTTCACGACAATGGATCGAGCAGAGTTTCGCGCAGCGCCAAGCACCGTCAGAAATCAATTCCGGATAGTAACGGTACTGCATATACAGGGAACTGCTGTTCAATCATTTGCCTGAAGACAAGACATTGCTCTGCCTTGTTCCGCAAATGAACGAAGGAAAATGTGGAACGCCCACAGGTACAGCAAAACGAGTGATCGGAAAGTGGTTTGTGCTAGTCATTCGACAATCAATGGTGAGAGCACATCGAGCACACTCTTTCTCTCCAGCCTCTAGAAACACGGGAGGGGGCAGCACAAGCATGCCCCCAAAGAAGGAGAGAAAAACTTTTCCAGTCTCAGAAACAAACGCCCTCCAGGCAAATGCCCGAAAGACGCTCGTAATATTTTTTTTCAGTTAGCGATCAGGTGATCGAACGATAACGATTACTCGTCAGCGCCGCCTTCTTTTTCGCCAGCTGGAGCATCACCGCCAGGTGCATCGGCTGGTGCATCACCACCAGGAGCATCTTTTGCGCCTTCAGTCGCTGCTGGAGCATCACCGCCAGGTGCATCGGCTGGTGCATCACCACCGGGAGCATCTTTGGCGCCTTCTGCTGCTGGAGGAGTTTCTCCACCGCCGCCGGCTCCACCACCGCTACATGCTGACAACGAGCCCACGAGCGCGATGCTCAAAAAGGCCAGTGCAAGTGTTTTAAATCTGATAGTCATGGGATTGACCGTCTCCTTCTTCGACCGTGTTTTGTTTCTTGTCTTCGACTGCTATTTATTCGTAAGCCGCTGACAAAAGTAGTAAGTTTTGCCAACCTGCAACGGACTTGAATTATACAAGCAAATGCAATCATGGCAAACTACTTGAAATGGCAGAAACCCGCTATCCCCGATAAGACCAGGCTAAAACCCGCTTAACAGAGTGGCGAATCGTGACGTCGAGCTATGCATTTTAGATCTCTTCGATATCTCGTCGGCTGGTTTCAGTTTGGCGCTTTGAGGTTGCAGGTGATGAGTTTCGAAATGTGCTTCGTCGACTTTTAAACTTTTGAAACTAAGGTGTCAACGGCGAAGGGCGGTCCTCAAAAGGCTTTCGCATTCGAGCGCTCTCATCTGACGTGGCACTACCTCTTATTGAGTGTTTACTTTAACGGACTGTTTGCCGCATGCAATGCGCGTTTCGACCGATCAAACCAAATCGATTAGATCAATAAGTTGAGACCGGCGCTCTACCACTCTATTTATTGAAGACTTACGGTCACGAACTGTTAGCAGCTGACAATAAGCGTTTTGGCTAACGCAATCAAACGCAACGAAACTTCTGGCAAAACGCTCCGCGCTCTACCACTCTATTAATGAATGTCCGTTCATGCCCGCCGGTTTCTCCAGCCCCATTATCTCAATCACAGTCGGCGCCACATCAGAGAGACCGCCGTTGGCAAGTGTGAAGCCGTTCTTGACCGGTGTGCCCGCTTTGTTGAGGGCCTGGAAGTTTGCCACTATAAACGGTACCGGGTTGGTTGTATGGGCCGTATGCGGCTCTCCAGTGGCAAAATCAATCATCTGCTCGACATTGCCATGGTCAGCCGTGATCAGGAGCGTTCCACCTGCCATTTCGGTTGCTGCCAGAAGCTTTGCGAATGCCTCATCGACTGACTTTACGGCTTCCACTGCTGCTTCCATGATGCCTGTGTGACCGACCATGTCGGGGTTGGCAAAGTTCAAGACAATAAACGGATACCTGCCGGAAAGTATTGCCGCGCATGCTACATCGCAGACTTCTGCAGTTTGCATCCTGGGCGCCAGATCGTAGGTTGCTACCTTGAGAGATTCAACGAGACGTCTCTCCTCGAGCGGCTCCAGAGCTTCTTTGCCACCATTGAAAAAGTAAGTCACGTGCGCGTACTTCTCTGTCTCAGCCGTGTGGAACTGACCGATCTGGTGACATGAAAGCAATTCCGGCAGCGTGACTGCGATGTCCTCTGTTGAAAGTTGAGGGTTGAACGCAACAGGCAGGTTCAAACTGGCATCATATTCGGTTAAGCAAACATAATGTATGTTCGGCAGTGCTGGTCGTGAGAACTCGTTGAACAATTTGTCGGTCAACACTCTACTAATTTCACGCACACGATCGGGGCGGAAGTTGAAGCAGATGACAGCATCACCATCTTCAATCTGAACATCAGTGATGATGTAAGGTTTGACGAACTCATCGTTCTCACCGAGTGAGTATGCATCATCGACCGCATCTACTGCGGTGATGGCCGGACGCCCCTCGCCAAGTGCGAGAGCTCGATAGTACAACTCGACTCTGTCCCATCTCTTGTCGCGATCCATTGCGTAATAGCGACCAGCCACCACACCGATTCGTTCTCTCGCTGTCAGCTTGCTCTCCAGTTGTTTCATGAAGCGACGTGCAGAACGTGGCGGTGTATCACGCCCGTCGAGGATGGGATGGATAATGACGTCAGGCAGATTGTTCTGCCTGGCAAGCTCGATCAATCCATCCAGATGATCGAGACTGGAGTGAACGCAGCCGTCGCTGACCAATCCAATTAAGTGAAGCTTGCCCTGTGTTTTCTGAAGGTGATGTACCGCCGCCACCAATATGGGATTCTTGAAGAAAGTCCCGTCGAGAATCGTGTTGGATAAAAGAGTGAGTTTTTGTGTGACTGCTCGACCTGAACCGATCGTCAGGTGACCGACTTCGGAGTTTCCCATCAAACCTGGCGGCAGACCTACGGCGAGGCCGGACGCATCGAGAAGAGAGTTTGGGAAACGATTGAGCATATCGCTGTAAGTGGGCGTCTTCGTTTGAACAATGGCGTTGCCACGAGCTTCCTGAGATACACCCCAGCCGTCCAAGATTAGCAGAATTACAGGTCCCACTTGCGTCCCTCTCGAAGTAGTCTTATTTTCTTCTCTCGAAGAAAACTGTTTGCAGCATTATCCTCTCGATCAAGCAAGATCGACTGGCAATTCGCAATAAATTAAAGCGAGCGATACAAGCCCGAAAAATAGTACAATCCACGTTCATAATCGCGAGAAAGAACGATTTGAACTTACAGTCACAGTCGAGCGACAAGACGCAGGAGTCAGACGCAGGGCCTTACAGCCAGCAGCAACGTTCCTGGATTGCCGAAGTCTCTCACGAACTGCGGCTGCCCCTCGCCAATATCAAACTTCTGGTGGAGACGCTGATCGACGGGGCTGTCGAAGATCCGGTGACTGCTATGAGGATGCTGAAAAGAACTCAGCGAGAGGTGGAGCGTTTGGAGGCTCTGGTTGTCGACCTGCTTTCTGTGGAAGACGTCAAGTCACGGCGAGATGATATCAAACGCCAAGTGACAAATCTGAAGGAAGCAGCCGACTACGCCATCGAGAGCACCAGGGCGTTGGCTGAGAAGCGCAGAATCGCTGTAAAGTCGGAGATCTCCGACGTTTTCAAAGTCAATTCTAATCCCGACCAGCTCAATCAAGTTCTTTTAAATCTTGTTGAAAATGCAATAAAGTACACGCCTGAAGGAGGCGAGGTCTGGATTAGGTCAGGTGATAGAGCCGGTGTCTTCACCGTAGAAGACAATGGAATAGGAATTGCATCTGAAGATGTGTCAAAAATCTTCAAACGATTTTATCGGGTCGATCGCTCCAGAGCGCCCGGAAGTACCGGGCTTGGGCTGTCTATCGTCAAGCACATAGCTGATTTGCACGATGCTAAGATAAGCGTAAAATCCAAGCCTGGCGAAGGATCCTCATTTACACTCGAATTCCCTCATACTTTGGGAAGCGGCGAAGATGTGTAGGAGACTATGACTACCAAAACGAGACAAATCCTGTTGGTGGACGATGATTGCACGAGTATCGAGACCCTTACTTACCACCTGAACCGGCACGGGTTTGCCACCACTGCCTTTTCCAGGGGAATGGAAGCGCTGTCAGGGCTCGACCAGACAGATCCGCAGCTTGTCATTCTCGACTGGATGTTGCCCGACCTGCCAGGTCCTGAGATTTGCAAGATCATTCGACAAAGAGGCTTTGAGATGCCGGTTCTGATGCTGACCGGCAGATCTGCTCCCACAGATATTGCGCACGGCCTCTCTTGCGGTGCGGATGATTATCTGGCGAAACCTTTCAGCACTATAGAATTTATGGCGAGAGTGCAAGCGCTTTTGAGACGCACCCGTTCTCAATCGACGCCAGAGTCGGAGACGCTGGCAATCGGATCTCTTTGTCTGGACATGGGAGCGCGTCGGGTTACTTGGCAGGAAAAATCCATCGATCTTTCACCGAAGGAGTTCGCACTGCTCAAAGTTCTCATGCAAAACGCAGACAAGACACTCAGTACTGATGTGCTTCTCAACAAAGTTTGGGGCTCAGACTTTTCTGGTGACGTGAAGACTGTAGCGGTTCATATGAGGTGGCTCAGGCAGAAGCTCGAGGAAGACCCGAAAAATCCGAAGCTGCTCGAGACTGTCCACAGATCGGGATATCGATTGAACTCTCCCTCGCTAAAGAATACGGAATGAGTTTCAGCTGGTAAATGAGGACGGATCGTGAATATTCAGGAACTAGCGCTACTAAAGAATGATGTGCTTTCGATGGGTCGAAAGGTAGAGAAGACCGTCGAAGAAATGACTCGCATGCTGAAGGCTGAACCTGAAGCCAGCATGCAAGTTATCGAGAAACTCGAGGAAGAGATCAATAGCTCATGCCACGAGATCGAGGAACAGTGCATGGATCTGTTGCTCGACACACATACCAAGTCGTCGATGGATGCCAAAACTGTTCGCAGTCTTGTGAGCACGATTATGATTGCAGTAAAGCTAGAACGGATCGCCGACCATGCAAATCGTGTAGCTAGAGTGGCGGAATGGGCTCGGGAGGAGGAAATTGTTGTTCCTACCGAAATGATCGAGATGGCAGGAATAGTTCATCGCATGGGCGAGGACACTCTTTTGAGTTTCCTTACGGATGCGCCGGACAAAGCTAAGGAGATTCTGCAAAGAGACAACAGCGTCGACTACCTTCACGATGTATTGTCGAAGAGGTTGCTTGCCAGCCTGGGTCAAGAAGATAGTGCCAGTGCACAGATGCGGGCGCAGTTTCTTTTCTGTGCCAGATTCCTGGAGCGAATGGGTGATGCTTGCGGGTCGATTGCCAAAAGAGTTTATTTCATCACCACCGGAGACCGCTTAAAGACAACGTCTTCCAAGGTGCAGAGTTGAGGTCGGCGCAATCTGCCGAAGGAGCCGTATGCCAATTCTGATTCTCGCGGGTGATGAAGACTTCATTTTGGAGCGGCGTTTGACGGCTTTGAAAAAGTCGCTCATCGATCCAACATGGGCATCGTTCAACTACCTGCGTGTTGAGAAAGCAGACGTCATCGATATCATCGATCACGCCAAGAGTGTTCCGTTCGGACCGGGCAACAAGGTGATTGTCTTCGACCGATGCGATATGTTCACCAAGAAGCGCGGCAAGGATAAAGGCGATAAGGAGAAGAGCAGCGCTAGCAAAGATGCAAAAGCGCTCGAGCATTTGGAACAAGCTCTTGCTGTAGTTTTGGAGACGACTTATTTGATCTTCTCTTGCCCTTATAATTTTGATGAGAGTCTGAAGCTGTCCAAGCTAATGCAGAAGTTCGCCACCATTGAACGCTTTCCGAAGAGCAAGTATTACACCGGCTCGAGCAATCCGACCCTGGAGACCTGGGTAAGGAAAGAGGCGAAACTTTCCGGTGCCACTATAGATGATGACGCGATCAGCTACCTTCTGGATGGAACCGAAGCAAATCTCAGGCAGATCTCCAAAGAGATAGAGAAGGCTGCGACTTACATACTTCCGGCAACTCATATCACCAACAAAGTAGTAGTAGAATTGAGCCCGCACCATTCCCACGTCTTCTCGTTGCTGGAATATTGGTTGTCCGGTGATGCAAGAAATGCTCTGGCAAGCGTCAACGAGCTGCTCTCCAGGCAGGCTGCCATGCAAGTTATTGCCACATTGCAAACCTTCCTCGGTCGCTGGATTGAGATGAAGATCATCTGTGATACAGCCAACTCGCAGCTACCCGGTGGCGCAGGGATTCAGCGGCGCGAGCTGCCGCTGCAGGAACAGGTTAAACGAGTATCGACTGAGTTGAGGTTGAAGCCGTTCATGGTAGAGAAGGACCTGAAGCGCTTGAAGGGACACTCGACGGAAAAACTGATTGAGAAGAGACGCCAGCTCACCTATCTGGAAGAGAAAGTGAAGACCGGACAAGCGAAAGAACGCAACGCACTGGAACTGTTCCTCGCCACCTAGCGCCTGAAACGGCAACTTTTTTGTGGCATGTGGATCCGTCCGGATGTATATTCCCTCGGGAATATGCAGTTCTCGGATGTATATTCTCTCGGGATGTGGAGTGCCGCTTTGGTCTCTGATGTTAATTCTGTAGGACGTTTGCGGCGAACTTGAGATGTATGTTCCCTGGGGAATATGCAAGTCTCCGTTGCATATTCCCCAGGGAATATGCATTGCCGCTGAACCTGGCTGTTTCCATTCAATCTGGTGTTAGCGAGGCTAAAGCTGCTCCAAACAGTGGGCGGTTCAGATAATCGAAAGTCCAATCCAGCCGATCTTTGTATAGACCGGATTTAGGCGATATGATGGATTTATAGAACTGAATACAAAAGAACAATCAAACAGGCAACCAACGCATGAGATGGCATCAACCAGAAACTACCCGAGCCATCAGAAATAGAACGAGAAAGTCACTTACCACGACAAACACAGATAACTACTTACGAAACGGAGTCACGCCAACATACCAACGAAGCTGCTAGCTGAAAGAGCGCAAATAGCAATGCTTACGAATTAGCCAGAATAAAAAACGAATTTATACAAACGAACAAAACGATAGCACCCAGTGAACAGGCTGTTCATGGATAGCTAACCTTCTTTAGGTACACGTATTTTTTCAATCGCAAGGAGACGCGATGTCTGATTCCAGATATTTTTTAGATGAAATGACCGTCAAAGATACATGGCGGATTTTTAGAATGATGGCTGAGCTTGTTGAAAGTTTCGACGAACTCTCAAAAATTGGTCCGGCAGTTTCGATGTTCGGCACCGCCAGGTGCAGACCAAGCGATCCGGAGTACTTGATGGCGGAGACCATTGCTCGCAAGC
>CAYTDR010000070.1:0-14992 GCA_964436185.1 uncultured Candidatus Obscuribacterales bacterium
TACCCTATGAGCAGCTCCGCAAGATGCTGATCGACTCAATCAAGAAACAAGGTAAACCTTACGGTCTTGTTTTCGATGATATCTCGGGTGGTTTTACAATCACATCCACTGAGATGCCTCAGCTCTATAGCTTGAAACCGCTGGTGGTGTACAAGGTATACGCGGATGGAAGACCGGACGAGCTCGTGCGTGGGGTGAAGATCGTAGGAACTCCTCTAACAGCACTCGAACAAATTGTATGCACCAGCGATGAAACAGGTACTTTTAACGGCGTTTGCGGAGCCGAGTCAGGCAATGTGCCTGTGTCCGCTTCTTCACCGGCTATCCTTGTAGGCACCCTGGAGGTTGAGCTGACGGACAAACGTCAAGACAAGCCACCACTTTTGAAGCCGCCTTATCACGAGAAAAAGTCCGTTGGTTCCGACAAAAGCGGAGAGAAGGCTAAATAATGAAGAGTCTGAATTTGAACGAACAGATTAGCGAAAAAAAAGTTGCAGCTATACAGACACGAAAGCGTTTAGTTGCTCTGCTTCTGACATTGATTGCCAGTGTTGGTTCTCCACTTGCTGCCATCGCTGCGGATAAGACTGAAACCGCCGCTGATACCGCTGTCGCCAAGGACAGCGCTGCATCTAAGGTGGCACGTAAGGCAGAGCGTGAAGAGAGCAAGGACGGTAGCGATAAGAAAGGAGCCGACAGCAAAAAAATTGAAGGTGCCGCAATCGCTCCTCCTTCCGCCATACAAGGTTCTGCTGCCGATGGTCCGCTTTACTTGTCCAAGGACGAAGAAGACGTAATCTTCCGAGCCATGAAGGACGAAATGGATCGATCGGTATCGAAGCTCAAGCTCGGTACACACGACTTGCCCTATTTCGTTCAGTACAAAGTACTGGATAGCGAGAGCTTCTACATCAACGCCAGCTATGGTGCCATCTCTCAAGCTCGAGGCTCTCAGACAAGGAGACTCGATAGTGATATCAGAGTTGGTGACTACGATCTGGACAGCTCCAAAGGAGGAGGAAGCGCACTTTCCTCTCTATTTGGAATGAGTCTTGGTGGCGGAGGCGGCTACATCTCAGTGGAAGATGATTACGATGCGCTTCGCAACGAAATCTGGCTAGCAAGCGACTCCGCGTACAAGAAAGCGATTGAAGCCTATGAGTCTAAGAAAGCCGGGCTAAAGGCGAAGCCGGAGTCAGAACGCTTGCCTGAGATGACGAAAGTCAGGCCCGTTGTCTTCATCAAACCACGCGTAACGATTAAGGTCGATCGTGCTTACTGGGAGAAAACATCCCGAGACCTCTCGGCAATCTTCCTAAAGTACCCGCAAATAGACAACTCGGTTGTCCACTTCAGTACCACTGCCGGAAGCGCCTGGCTGATCAACAATGAAGGCGTCAAACACAGAGACGGTCGACTTCAAACGGTGCTGTCCATTCTTGCCAAAGTGCATGCACCAGACGGTCGCACGTATTCCGACGTCGAATTTGTCGCCGCCGAGTCACCTGATGAGCTACCTGATTATAAAGCGCTCGAGAAACTGGTACACAAACTGATCGAACGCCTGGAGAAGGTCGCTTCGGCTCCCATGGCCAAAGGTTTTTCCGGTCCGGTATTGTTCGAGCCTGAAGCATCGGCAGTTCTTTTCCACTCAGTGCTTTCACGCACTCTCGGTGGCGCCCAAGAGTCATCAAGAGAAGGCTTCGGCGGCGGGCATCCGTTCCAAGACAAGCTCAACCAGCGCGTGGCGACAAGAACTCTCAACGTAGTCGATAATCCGAGCGCCAAAAAGTACGAAGGGACTAAACTCTTCGGAAGCTATGAGGTCGACGATGACGGCGTGCCCTCTCAGAAAATTACCCTGATTGAGCAAGGCGTATTAAAGACCTTCTGCACCAGTCGCCAACCCACTCGTGGTGTCGAAGGCACCAATGGGCATTCCGGCGACGGCTCAGGAACGGTTAGCATCCTCTTTGTTAACGGCAACCCTTCGCTCAATCCCAAGCAAATGAAGAAGAAGCTGATTCAGCTAGGTAAAGAGCAAGGGTTCGACCATGTCTATATTGTCAAGGACGCAGTTAAACTGCCAACCTGGCTTCTCGGCATGAGCTCGGGATTGTCAAGCATCTTTTCCAGCTTCGGCGGCGGGCTCCAACTGTTCCCGACCACTCTTATTCGCATTGACGTGAAGAGCGGCAAGCAGGACCTGGTTCGCGGTCCGACAGTGCAGATTCAACCAGCCAGAATCCTCAAGGACATCGAGGCATTGGGCTCGGATGAAACTGTCACGAACATCGCTTCCAGTCAGTCGTCCGCAACAAGCATCATCACACCGTCGGTAATTGTCAGAGATGTTGATCTGCAAGAGCCGGAAAAGACGGTGTCTCGACCGCCTGTGGTTAAGAACCCGCTTGATGATGATTCTTCGTCGGACGAGACAAAGAAGAAAGAGCTACAGAAGCCTCTGGACGCCCCTAGTATCTAATTTGCGTCTTCGACCGTCCTGCCTCCTCACGCAACTGACTCTGATTTCGCCTGCGTTCTTCATATGACGCCGCAAACGTGAATTTGACCAGATCGATTTCGTTTAACCAGGAGATGCAAATTTCTAAGTTAGCTTGTGCAGATTTCAAACCTCGCAAGAGAGGCAATTTGCCCTGGATAGACTGCGATAAATCCAGATCGAGGCGTATATCAGTAGCTACAAACCCGGCAATATCCTGATAATATTGCTGTATGCATGAGTCTATTGGTAGAACGAATAACGAATGTCCCAGTTGTCGGCGGGCAAACGAGCCAGAGATGCAGTTCTGCATGTTCTGCGGCGCCGGTTTGACTCCTCAAGCTGAGAAGAGGCGAACAGAAAGCCCCCATTTCTGGCGAACCTGCTCCCGATGTGGACAGGCGGATCAGCTAAACAGCAAGTTCTGTGTGAATTGCAGCGGCAAAATTGTAATACCCGGCGAGGTCCAAGACTCCGGCGCTTTCCGGAAATTTAGCTGGGAGTTGGAGAAGCTTCCTCCCGGCGAAAGCGAGGAAGTCCTCAAAGCCGTCGAGCAGCCAGTAGAAAAGCGCAGGAAGAGCCCGGCAGCGTTTGCTGGGTGGGCCATGGTTCTTGTAGGGGCTGTCCTCGGACTATGCGCCGGTGGCGGTTTAGCTCTTCAACGAGGAGCACAGGATTTCCATAAGATCTTCATCAACTGGAGTGTCAAGCCGGGCAGCATAGTCATCTATACCAAGCACAAGTATGCTGAGGTTTTACTTGAAGACGTCGATAATGGCAGATTCGAGTCCTTGGAAACCGACGGCTCAGGCAAGGTCTGCATTGAGCCACACTCAGGCTCCCTCGGCCAAAACTACCGCGTCCGCATTAGTACGCCTGGACGCCAAACTATGATGTACCGTTTTCCAGTCAACAAAGACACTACTGCCGTTATCGGCTTTCCGAAGGAGATTGAATTGCCGCCAGCTAGCCACAGCTGATGTGTTTTTCGAAGTGTCATAATTGATCAAGACATAGATTGAGGGGGAGCTCAGCTAGAAATGACCAACACGTGTCCCACTTGTGGAAGGAAACCGAAGACGGACGGAGCCCGATTTTGCGGTTTTGACGGCACTCTGCTGGATCAACCGAAACAAACCTCTGAAGGTCCGGAGATGGTATGTCCGGCTTGCAAACGCATCTTTCCCAGCCGTGCCAAGTTTTGTCCGGTCGACTCAGAGGCGCTAGTGCCTCAAATGGGTGCGCCAACACAAAGTGGTGCCCATCCGACTCAGCGAGGCAGTTTCGCCCAGGAAGAGGAAGAGCGCCAGAATACTGCTTTGATGAACAAGGCGTCCTTCCACGACCAGTCACTTCACACTGATTCACGACCTTATCTGCAAGAAGCTCCCGCCTCCGGTGCTCCAATGAGTGGTTTCGGCAGACCACAAGCAGACAAGAAGAAAGAAGAAGAGGAAGACTTGCGGGAAGTACTCGCGCATACTGGCGGGTATACAGGCAATCTTGTCGGCAAGACAATCGACGGCAAGTACTTGATTCAATCCATGCTCGGCGAAGGTGGTATGGCTGTCGTCTACCGAGCGCACCATACAATAATGGAGCGGGAAGTCGTAATCAAAGTCATGCAAGGATGGCTGCTCTCCAATGAGAAGTCCAGAGAACGGTTTCAACGCGAATGCAAACTAACGGCCAAGCTCAACCATCCCAACATCGTCACGGTGCATGATGTGGGTTTGATCAACGATCGAGCACCATATCTGGTGATGGAATTCATTAAGGGCGAATCACTGGCAGAGAAAATTCGCAGACAGGGTGCGCTGCCGTTTGCCACTGCTGCTAATATCATCATTCAGATTTGCCGCGGACTGCAAGAAGCCCATAACAACGGGATTATCCATAGAGATTTAAAGCCGGACAACGTACTTCTGCA
Organism: uncultured Candidatus Obscuribacterales bacterium; assembly: GCA_964436185.1. Classification (GTDB taxonomy): domain Bacteria; phylum Cyanobacteriota; class Vampirovibrionia; order Obscuribacterales; family Obscuribacteraceae; genus CAYTDR01. The sequence goes on from CAYTDR010000070.1 coordinate 4,434, forward strand.
AGATAGATCCGATAGACCTGACTGGGTGAAGATCGTAGACTTCGGAATTTCACATGCCGTGCACGGTCACGAAAAACGCCTGACAAAGACAGGCCGTATGGTCGGCACACCCGAGTATGTCGCACCGGAACAGCTCAAAGACGTGCCGATGGATATTCGCACAGACCTCTACCAGCTTGGAATTATGCTGTATGAGATGCTCACCGGCTCAGTCCCCTTCGAAGGAGAGTCGGCCGAGTCCATTCTCATGAAACATCTGATAGAAGAGCCACCGCCGATGTCCAAGTACAAGCCGGAGCTTGCCGAAGGCACGCCATTCGATGAAATCGTAATTAAGCTATTGAGAAAAGACCCCGACGAACGATACCAGACCTCGACAGAATTGCGACTGGATATCGAGCAAGCGCAGGCGAAAGTACGCTTAAAACGTCCCTGAGGGGTGAAGTTCAATAAATGGAAACCCTGGGAATCACTGTTTGAGCGTAGGCCAGTTTTGACTGAGCAAGGAGCGGATTCTTGGAGTATCGCATCGATCTCGATGGAGACGTAAAAGAGCTTAAGGCCGCCGGTGGGGTCTTCTCTAAATGGGGCTCCGTCTGCGATCTTCTTGAACATGCCGGACTTCTGGAGCATGAACAAGCGACAGGCGTCTACTTGGCGGCAGCCGAAAACAACATCACTCCAGCAGAGTTTCTTTGCGGCTCCGGCGCTATGTCACCGGATTTGGTGCGTGCAGCTATCCTCTGTCAATTGATGCTGCGAGATCGTTTGATGACTCTAGTAGTTGCCTGCGAAGCGCTCAAACACGTGGCGACTTTTAACAGCAAATTAGAGACCGCACTCGATGCAATTGGTTGGAATCGCATGTTCTTCGAGCATCTGAAACTCTCCTGCTGCCTCCTTCTTGATGCAGGCATCATCGGAATCAAGGATCGAGAAAACGTCCTTCAAATGGCTGTCATGCAAAGCGTACCTCTCGTGCGTGTTATTCAGGACAGAGCGTTTCTTTCACAAAGTATTGCAGATGCAGCACTCAATCTCGAGAGTCTGGTCTACTCAGAAACAATAGCTTACGATGTGGCAGTGGAGCTTCTGGTTCTTTGCGCGCGAGAGAACATTCCGCTAGCGAACGCCGTGGAACAAATGAAGCTGTCGTCATTAGCCAAGCAAGTCAAAGCGCGATTGGGAGAACTTCTGGTGGCATCAGGATTGGTGCACCTGGATGAACTTCTTGCCGCAGTCGAGCAATCTCTAGTTGAAAAACGCAGACTGGGAGAAGTACTCGTCTCCATGAATGCGATCACGGAAGAGCAGCTAGACGCGGTGCTTAAAATGCAGGGCCAGATTCATCGGGGTGAAGTTGCGATGAACAACGGGATAGAGTACTTGACGACTCTGAAACCAGAAGATTTTCCCAAGTCGATTTGGGTCGGAGAATAGCTGATGTTTGAAGTGGCTGCAACCTCGATTAAACGCAAGATCGACAACCGCGAATACGCGGAAGCCATGGACTTGATCGAGAAATTGCGGGGCACGCTTGATGATTCAAAAAAAGGCGACGACGCAACGGAGTTTTACCAACACAAATCTGCATGTCACTCAATGTCCGGTGACTGTCACTTCGGCATGGACAAGCTGGAGAGATCGCTAAGAGAATACGAGCAGGCGCTTAAGTGGATTACTAAGGTGTACAGCCCGACCGAGTATCCATGTATGAGCATTCTTTTCAAAATTGAAAGGCTGCTCTCCCATATGTACACAATAGAAGAAAAGAGCCTGCAGTACGATAAGCGCTGGCAAGCAGGCTTGCTGATGCAAGCCGAAGATTGGTTGGAATCGGGTGTCTATCAGCAGCCGCAAGTGCAAGCAGAAGCTAACGAAAATCTCGAGAAGCTCTGGCAAAAGCAAGTCGTTAGGCAGAAGAAGATAAAGAAGAAAGCGAACGATCAAAAGAAAGGCTTTTCATCAGCGGACATTCTCGACGCGGTTCTCAAAGTCGTACGATCTAACCAGGGGCCCTTGATTGTCGTATCGACTCTTTTCATGGCTGTCGCTTGCTGTCAAATATTCATGCATGCTGCAAAACTCTACACTGAGATGCAAGATGATCCTCTTTTGTCTAGCGTAGTGGGCAGCAAAGACCCTTCCAGAAAACCGCTTAACAAAGAACGTGCACTGAAGAAAGCTGACGGCAACACGTTCTCGCTCGCGGGGCAGACAGAACAGCTCTTGTTTCATACTAATAAAGCGCTGATTACGATAGGCAAAAAAGTCTACACCCTTCCCTATGTGTCCGATCCGCGGAGTGTACAAGAGTTCTTTTCACTTACTCTTACGACCACGCTCTCGAGGTGCCTGTGGCTGAAACGAACCGATCTCGGTTTGCAGTTGCCATCAGGGACGGTGCTGTTCGATCGTGAGTGCCCGGAGTTCGAACTGTCATCGGTGGTAGGATCGTTCTTGAAGGATTGGGACAGATCGCCCGACAGCCCGTATCCTAAGCAAATATCCTACAAGGAGCCGTTCTCGGGCGCGGTGAGAACAGCCAAGTTTATCGATCTTCTGGGCAACAGCTCACCGGAAGGATGGCTCAGGTCACAAGCGAATGGCAGAGGGTTGACCAAAGGTACCGTCGTCTGCTTCAAGAATGCGCGTTTTAAAAGCAACCAGAAAACAATCGAAACACCCCTTGGCATAGCCATCGGAGAGACTCCCGGCTCACGACTGCCACTCGGCAACAATGGCTCTACTATAATGTCCATTGCCAATACGCCTGATTTGGAGGCAGTGGTCAAATATGGCGGCATCGTCATCAGCAACGACCCAGCAAACCTGCGCGACCTCTCGGGATTGACCTGGATAGCGTTTGTGCTTGCTCTCTTCCTGCTCAGCTCGTTCCGCAGGTTAAACGCTGGTCTCAGACACATAACTAGAATTCTTGCAGGCTGCGCCTTTGCAGGACTCGTACTCTTCCTGTACCACAACTTCCATTTATAGATTCGCCAGCAATCCATTCAACCTCTAAAGCGCTCTTGAGACCCGCCTGCTCAACCTGTTCGGCAACTTATGTCCATCACTTGAGAATCACAACACACAATGCACCGAAGGCTTTGATAAGCCCTGCTTGTCACTTCACCCGACAGAAAATCGCGGACTGGAGAACCGGAACCTGATTAGGGTTTGCTTGCCGTCCTAAATGTTGATAGTTTGTGCGTGATAGACTACAAAGCATTGCAGGGCAAATGGATAGAGATATGGCAAGATCACTGCGGTGGCGCATCCCCATGGATCGTTGACAATTCCGGTTCTCAACTAACCGGACATTGTTGTTTTCGCTGTATATCAGGATTGTGGAGGTTGTAGGAGAATGGTCAAGCTGCGGCGAGCGACTCTTTGCCTTTTGGCATTGGTTATGGTTTGCCAGTCGGCCAATTTAGAGGTCAGAGCAGCTCAGAGCGATCCCAACGACCTTTCAAGCCAACTGGAAAAAGCCAGAAAAAAGAGCAATCGTTCCGAGGAGGCATCATGCCTTTATCAGCTGGGAGTGAAGGAGTTCGAGGCGGGCAACAGTTCCAAAGCTGAGGTCTATTTCAGACAGGCTCTAGAGATTGAAGACAAGGAAAACCTGACCAAAACCAGCGGATTCATTCCTACAGTCCATACTCGGTGCGCATTAGCCCAGGTACTCATCAGCATCAACCGAGTTCCTGAAGCAGCCGCAGTTAGCGAGGAAGCGCTCGAGCGTGCGCTGAAGCTTGGTGAGAAAACGGAGGCAGCGAAGCTATCCAAGCAGCTCGGCGCCATCTACGTTATCCTCACTCAAAATGACAAAGCCCTGGAGATGTTCAACAAGGCAATTGCACTGTCGAAAGAGAGCGATTGCCTGGATTGTCAGATTGATGCATACACTGAGCTAGCTTTGCTTCACAGGGTAAAGCGAAATTTCGCGGAAAGCATAAGGCTCCTGAATGAAGCAGAAAAGCTATCAGGAAAGGAAGGCGACAGCCTTCTATCTGCAAGAGTGACTCACGAGCTCGGCAATACTTATTCGGACTTGGGATACTCCGACAGAGCGCTTGCCGAGTATATGAAAGCGGCGAAAGAATACCAGGAGTCTGGCGATCCTATGTTCTTCGGTCGCGTGCTTACGTCGATCGGGGAGATTCAGGTTCGACTTCATCGCGCTGAAAAGGCGGAGAAAAACCTGGAGAAAGCAGCGGAACTTTTAGAGACGAATAAAGATTTCACAAACCTGGCAAACTGCTACAGCGTGCTCGGGTCTGCCAAAGCCGACCTGGGTAAGTTTGATCAAGCTAGAGAGTTTCATAAGAAAGCTGAGGCACTCGCCCTCAAACTGGGACGCAAAGACGATGAACTGAGCGCGATCACGGAGCTCGGCTACGACTATTATCTGGAAGGAAGTCCGGAAAAGTCTTTGACGGAGTTCCTCCGGGCGAAGAAATTCATCAGCTCCAACAAGGTTAGTGCAGAACGACAGGCACGCATCCTTACTGACTGTGGTTTCGGTTATCGTGCGGTTGGACAGATTCAAGCCGCAATGCAGATGTACGATGAAGCAGCAAAGGCGTATAGCGAAGCAAATAACTTCGTGCAACAGGCGTCAATGTTGGACAGTATCGCCGTTGCATACCTGGATCAAGGCCAGCTCGAAGAGTTCGAAAAATATCATAAGAAGGCGATGGATACTTTCGATCGTTCCGCCAGCGAGGACGTAGTCGAGAGTGCTACCACTAGTGGTGCTTCCAGCAATACAAAACCTGAGTCATCAAACGAAACCGTTTCGGCGGAGAAATCCAAGGCGCGACTGAATGAGCAGAGAACGCGCGTCGGCGCCACTCTCGCATTCAACTACGCTCAGTACTGCCAGATTGCAAAGAAATATCCGGAAGCCATAGCGTCCTTTGAAAAGGCGCTGACAGCCTTCGAATCGGTAGAAGACTCGACTGGACAATGTCAGGTCCTCAAAGGTCTGGGGTTGACGAATTTCAACCTTGGACAGACACAAAAGGCACAGACGCAGTTCGAGCGGGCCAGTCTCCTGGCAGAAAAGATTGGCAACATGGAAATGCTTTGGGATTGTGCCACTGGCTTGGGAAAAGTCTACAAGGTTCTGGGTGATCGCAACAAAGCTGAGGAGCAGTATGAGAAAGCTGTGGCGATTGCAGAAAAGGAACGACGCCAGTTTTCGCGTGACAGCTTCAAAACAGCAGCTCTCAATCTTCGCGAGGGCTGCTTCCTCGACTTGATCGATTTGCTTGTAGTAGATAACAAATTTGATAAGGCACTGGAGATAGCAGAGAAGGGGCGCGCTCGAGCCTTTTTGGATATGCTCGAACGCAGAACTCAGTCCGAATCACGAGATCGAGTGGCGGCAGTGGTAACGGATGATCTGCTCGAGGGCGGCAAGCAAGCGGAACGTCCCAAACTACAAGTAGCGATGGCATCATCGACTCCAGGATTTCGTTCTGTTTCGGTCGTGCCGAAAACACCTTCGCTCGTCGAAGCCTCTGCACTTTCTCCTGTTAACGCAAAAGCTCCAAATCTTGATGAGCTGCGGTCCCTTGTGTCAGCAAATCATTCCTACTTTCTTGAATACGTTGCATTGCCGGACAAGATCATCGTTTGGGTAGTAAAACCTGATGGCACCATTGCTGGTGTCAAAACAGTCAACATCGCAATCTCGACTATGAAGGATCTGATCACCAACACGTATAATTCCATTGTATCCGCCCCCAAAGGTGTGGAAGACCTTCACAAGCTGAACGCGAAACGCCAGGAGAATCTGTCCGAGTTATACGGTTTGCTTATCAAACCCGTTGAGTCGTTGTTGCCAACTAACCCTGAAGACGTTATTACAGTCGTGCCTTACGGACCACTGTTTCAGGTTCCATTTGCCGCACTCGTTAACGACAAGGGCCGCTATCTTATTGAGGATCACACGCTCAGCTATCTGCCTGCCATCGGTGTACTACGCGCCACTAGCGAGCTGAAGCGGGACGTCGCAGGTCTCAAAAAGAGTTTGCTTGCATTTGGTAATCCGATTACTCAGGCAAACGAGTTCCTCGGAAAGCTTCCGTATTCCGAAAAAGAAGTAAATAAAGTAGCGTCGCTGTTCGACAAATCGCTCGTTAATGTGGCAGTCGGAGCAAGTGCCACCAAATCAAACTTCAGAAAGTCAGCGCCTGGATTTACCTATATCCATCTTGCTACCCATGGACTGATCAATCAAGCGCAACCGATGGATTCTGCTGTCGTCCTGGCACCAGAAGGCGGCGACGATGGACTCCTGACCGTCAAGGATATTCTTCAGTTGCCTCCGCTCAAAGCGGATCTCGTCGTGCTATCTGCCTGTCAAACCGGTAAGGGAAAGATTGCCTCGGACGGGGTTGTAGGGTTGTCTAGAGCGTTCGTAATCGCGGGAACACCTTCAATCATGGTAAGCCTCTGGAACGTGGATGACGTAATGACCGAGTATCAGATGGAAAACCTGTATTACGAGCTGCTAAAGGGAGCCAGTAAGGCAAAAGCATTACGAGCAGCACAGTTGAAGACAATCACATTCATGGAAAAGGGATTGACTTCGTCATTCGCCGAAGAGGAAGATGATACCAAATCTGGGGCCGCTTCCAAAGCGCCGAAGGAACGTGCCAATCCTCGTTATTGGGCAGCATTCGAGCTCTTGGGCGAGCATGGTTGATAGCTGCGAATGACGATTGCGTTCCAATCACATTGTCACGATTATATAAACCGTTGACTCGATTCGAATAGAAATAAACGAGCTAGTCCATAAACAATGACGGATTGACGTTGAACCGCTTACCCAGCGCTCTCATTTGCGCCAGAGTCAACTCACGCTTCCCATTCAAATACATCGAGCACCCAGACTGAGTTCCGAAGATCTCAGTCATATCAATCTGTTTCAAGTTATTCTGTTCCATCAAAAACTTGACCATTTCCCGGGGGCTGACATGCTCCGTCTTGAACGTCTTCGACTCATAGCTCCCAATGAGCACATTAAGCACCTTCCAATAGGCATCTTCACCAGCACTTAAAGTTTCGCCCTTGAGCTCCCTCAGCATAAGCTCGTTCAAAATAATCATCGCCCCTTTGTGCATCTCCGCATCATCAATAATCAGAAGCGGAAAGCGCTTGATCAAATTCATATAGTCATCATCAATTGCTCTATCGATCAAGCACTCGAGTTCCTGTCTCGGGTTCAATACAGTCATACTATCACGACACGTGATATCACCGCAAGTGATATTCCACGTCGGTCGGCTCCCTTCGACCTTGATGTCGACCGACCGAACACTGCCAGACACACGTTCAGAACAGAGAAGTCACACTTGAGCACACAGTTGTGACAAAAGAAGAGGCAAAAAGAATGAGGCAATCGTTTCGACTAGTGGTTTATAGCCGATTGTATGGGATCGCAGATTGCAGCGATTCGACTGGGCGACTTCCAAATTGACACGATCGACGCTTGATTGTGTCAGACATAATCCCGCAAAGGCGGCAGCAGTGGGCGATTATGCGGATAGTCGATGAGATGACTGCGGATTTGCACATATTGAGCGGGCGGCGATTTTCATAATCTCAAGTGAGGAACTGGCACCCGTCACCTGCTCAAACCCACAGACAGTGGAGGATTTCGTATGTCTCTAGTTGAAATTTCCGAATCAGGATCGTTAGCTCAATCTACACTTCCGCTGTCATCGTCAGTGATGGGTGAAGTGTTTGAGGAACGTAGAATCGTACAAAATCGAGATCAGCCTATCGTTGCTTATCAGCGTCTGCCAGGTTCGCAGGGAGCAGAAAGCAAAGTCTACGGCAGGGGAAATTTTGGTAGGGCCCAGCTTTCGAAGTTAACTCTAGACGAAATCACACAGGGCTCAGCACAAACTGCAATTGCAAGAGGACAGTCTGCGATTTCTCTGATGCGGTCTAATAATTCAATCACTCCGGCAGATAGACCAACTGGACGGGCGAACAGAGGAAGAGCACAACTTCCTTCGCTGATCATAGATGATCCCTCGACTGTTTTTGGTCCCACCGCTGTGCGCGTAGGCCGGGCAGCTCCAACACGCGAGCCGGAGCGTTCGACAGTACCAGTACCTTCCCGCGACGGACCAGAAATAGCTCCGGTCGGTCGGGCCGCACCGCGGGTAGGGCGCGCCGCTCCGATACGTCAGCCCGAGAGTCCGGCAGTACGAGTGCCTTCCAACTATGGACCAGAAATAGCTCCGGTTGGTCGGGCCGCACCGCGGGTAGGGCGCGCCGCTCCGATACGTCAGCCCGAGAGTCCGGCAGTACGAGTGCCTTCCAACTATGGACCAGAAATAGCTCCGGTTGGTCGTGCTGCACCGCGGGTAGGGCGCGCCGCTCCGATACGTCAGCCTGAGCGAGTAGAAGCTCCGAGGACGCCCCTCCAAGATAGTCCGGCTGGTCCAGCAGTTCTAGGTCGCGTAGGACGTGCCGCATCGCGACGGGCAGAATCGGATCGGTCTGAGGCTCCGGCAGGGCAATTCATCGAGTCAGAGCAGGATTCCATTTCGGCTGCAGCGAGAGGAATTGAAAAGTACATCCAAACAGACAATTCATCTGAACTTCCAGAACTCATGCGACAAGCAATTCGAGCAACAGCAAAAGCTCACCCTGAATTCCCATGGACACGAGTACTCGAGACAGCAGGCCAATCTATTGAAAGGCAATTACCCGGTCCGGCTGAGCTTACTTTTTTCAAGGCTGACGATGGTGGCTTGATGATGGAGATTAGTGGGACAGGAAGACTGATACAGGTATTTCGTCCGCGATAGTGCTCACTTCGGGCGGTTGGACTCACACGTTGGCATAAGAGGAAATGAAACATGGTCACAATAATTGCAAATAACCCGTTCGACTCCGCCGAAGCGATCGCTAGCAGTTGCTATGTTCGCTACGAGCCTTCGCATGCAAAGAAGCATGTCTTCGCAGATACCGGTGAACCTGTCCGAGACAATCTAGCAATTCACGTTCACGAGCAATTGCGTGCGATGCTCTTGAGTCCAGCCTTTCCATGCACGATGGGAAGAGCGGCCGCAGCACAAGGCGCATATAGATTCGGGTTCTACCGAGATGCTAGCGATCCGGAGTGTCTGCAAGGCCTCTGTCGTGATCTAATGTCATTTGTCCTCGAACAACCAACCTTCCCGTTCGAATTCTCGTCCTTTATTGCAAGCTTCGAAACACCACAAGCGAAGAGCGAAAAGGAGTTCGAAAAAATGCTCTGGTCGGTGCTCCAGACAATAAATGAAAACGATTCCCAGCACTTCGAATGGGATGATCGATGGGATTCAGATCCGAAGAGCGAGCGATTTTCTTTCAGTTTCGGAGGAGTGGCCCACTTCGTTATCGGGCTACATGCAATGAGTTCACGCTTCGGAAGAAGATTTCCGTATCCGACTCTGGTATTCAACAATCATGAACAATTCGTCCGGCTGCAGGAGAGTGAAAAATTCAGCACCATACGTAATGTCATCCGACAGAGAGACATGCAACTGCAAGGGACAATCAATCCTAGCCTGAAAAGCCTGGAAGCGAAACAGTACAGCGGCAGGGAAGTCGGAAAAAATTGGAAATGCCCATTCAAACGCACCCAACCGGCCGAACAACAGATGCCGTGGGACTAAGCCTGGTTCGACTCTTCGATGCGATTCCCCTCGCTCTGAACGTGCGTAGCAAAAACGGTGGCGCGGACATAATCTGGTACTGAATCGATCAAGATTCGATTTCGCGGCGTAATTCCCTTAGGGCTGAGCAGGCAAACCAGCGGAAGAATAGTGATAAACGACCGCCGTTACCTAAATTTCTAAGGCACTGCTGCAAAAGCAATTTAACTTGGCTATCACCATCAGCAAGATTTGGGTCCGGCTAAGATTCTAGCTTTCTTTGAGCTTGATCGGGAAGATCGCCGGCTTGGCGACTGTAGCGCGGATTCCGCCGAAAATACGATAGTTGAATCCGGCAAAACCGGGACTGGCGTTCGCGCCTATGTTGAAGATCTCTTGCGAACGGAGAAATACTTGCAAGGGCAGTCTTTGACTGATCTTGCGAGCGGCTTCGTGGGTCAAGATAATCACCTGGTTATTATGTCCACCACGAAGGTTGCTGCTTCCGAAGTTGGAGTTGAGCGTGAAGTCGTTGAGGAATGTCCATGCGCCTTTTCTGTACACATGACCGAACGAATAGAATTGATCGCCTTCTTGGAACTGACTAAGCATCTCGCGGAATCGAATCTGTCCGATGACGCTTCCATATAGAGTGCCTCTCAAACCAACGCGTCTGGTGACGGAAATTTGAGGAAGCAAGTCATTGAAGAACTGATCGGAGAAACTATCCGGATTGGCAAAGAGGGCTCGACCAAGGAAACCGAAGCTGACGTTAGTGCGGCCTCTAAGCGGCAGATCTTGCTCGAATTGGAATCCGACCGAGTGGAAGTTTCTGCTCAGCGTTCTGTCGTAGTGTGTGTATTGGTCGCGGAGGAAGAAATAGTTAGCGGC